>JBEATO010000085.1:0-11535 GCA_041161945.1 Actinomycetota bacterium | reverse complement strand
AGTTACGCCAATTTGAACCGCAGCCAGTAATCGGTTGGGGTGTGCAGCTAGGGCTGCAACGCGAGCGCCACGTTTGCCACGGGTCGCAATTTCTCGGACTTGGCTATCTCGAAGTGAGATGAGGGCGATTTCAGCTGCTACGAAGAATGAGGCCAGAACAATAAGGCCAGCAATAACTGCTAGATCTGCAAATAACGTACCGACCGAGTGGGACTCCATTAGGTGGTCAACTATACGGCACGGCAGCTCTAGGCGGTCTAGCCAATTCCCGCCTTTACGCGTAACCTTCGGTGCGTTGGCCCACCCGGGCCATCACCTTCATCCACGGACCGTCGGGCACGTACCTGCCCGGAGAAGGAGAGCAATCTCATGGCATCAGTAATTTTCGAAGCCGCATCACGTATCTATCCAGGAACTACAGCACCTGCAGTCGATAAATTAAATCTCACTGTCAATGACGGTGAGTTTTTGGTTTTAGTCGGACCATCAGGTTGCGGTAAGTCAACATCACTTCGTATGTTGGCAGGACTTGAAGAAGTCGATAACGGAAGAATCTTGATCGGCGATCGCGACGTTACAAACGTTGCACCAAAAGATCGCGATATCGCGATGGTATTCCAGTCATATGCGTTGTACCCACACATGAGCGTTGCAGAAAACATGGGCTTCGCACTTAAGATCGCTGGAACTCCAAAAGAAGAACGTGAACGCCGCGTTCTTGAAGCAGCTAAGTTGCTAGACCTTGAGCCATACCTAGAGCGCAAGCCAAAAGCTCTTTCAGGTGGACAACGTCAGCGCGTTGCTATGGGTCGCGCAATTGTTCGCGAACCTCAGGTTTTCCTTATGGACGAACCTCTATCAAACCTTGATGCGAAGTTGCGCGTAGCAACTCGTACACAGATCGCTGCATTGCAGCGTCGCTTAGGAATCACAACTGTTTATGTAACACACGACCAGGTTGAAGCTATGACTATGGGCGATCGCGTTGCAGTGCTTAAGGATGGCTTGCTCCAGCAAGTTGACACACCACGTAATCTTTACGACAACCCAGCAAATGCTTTCGTTGCAGGCTTTATTGGCTCACCAGCCATGAACTTGCTCAACGCTCCAATCGTGGGTGGCAAGGCAATGCTAGGAAATCTTGGAATTGCAGTTCCAGCCTCTGCTGGAAATGAAGTAACTGTTGGTGTTCGCCCGGAAGGCTTCACACCATCAACTGAAGGATTCCATGTCTTGGTTGAAGTAGTTGAAGAACTTGGTTCAGATGCTTTCGTTTATGGAAAGCCAGCTGACACAAACGTTAAGTTCGCTAACGCAACAGATGAAGGCGCGCAGATTATTGTTCGCTGGGATCCAAAGAATCCTCCAAAGGCTGGTCAAACAATTACTGTTTCTGCAAATCAAAATGCAGTTCACTTGTTTAACTCAACAACTGGAGAGCGTATTTAAAGTATTAATTAAAAAAACCCGCCGTATGTATACGGCGGGTTTTTTTATTGGAATTTTATGCCATTGCCTTCTTCAGGTTTTCATCGATTGAATTCAAGAACTCCTGCGTAGTTTGATACGGAGCCTCTTTTGAGATCAGCAAAGATAAGTCTTTAGTCATCTTGCCTTGCTCAACAGTTTCGATACAAACGCGCTCTAGAGTGTCGCAAAACTTAGCTAAATCGGCGTTGTTATCAAGCTTTGCACGGTGAGCAAGTCCACGAGTCCAGGCAAAGATTGATGCAATTGGATTTGTAGAAGTTGCTTTACCCGCTTGGTGATCACGGTAGTGACGAGTAACAGTGCCGTGTGCTGCCTCTGACTCAACAACCTTTCCATCTGGTGTCATCAGAACAGATGTCATGAGACCGAGTGATCCGTAACCCTGAGCCACAGTGTCAGATTGAACATCACCGTCATAGTTCTTACATGCCCAGACATAGCCACCCTCCATACGAAGTGACATTGCAACCATGTCATCGATAAGGCGGTGCTCATACCAAATACCTGCAGCATCAAATGCACTCTTGAACTCTGCTTGATAAATATCTTCAAAGATATCTTTGAAGCGGCCGTCATAAGCCTTCAAGATTGTGTTCTTAGTTGAGAGATAAACTGGGAATTTACGATTAAGGCCATAGTTTAAAGAAGCACGGGCAAAGTCGCGGATTGATTCATCCAAGTTATACATACCCATTGCAACACCGGATGACTTGAAATCATAAACGGTGTGTTCGATTGGGGCAGAGCCATCTTCTGGAACAAATGACATTGTCAGCTTGCCTGGACCAGGAACCTTGAAATCTGTTGCACGGTATTGGTCACCAAATGCGTGACGGCCAATAACAATTGGTTTAGTCCAGTGTGGAACTAAACGTGGAACGTTACTAATAATGATTGGTTCACGGAAGATAACGCCACCCAAGATATTACGGACAGTTCCGTTCGGAGACCTCCACATCTTCTTAAGGCCAAACTCTTCAACGCGGGCCTCATCAGGAGTAATAGTTGCGCATTTAATACCAACACCATGCTTTTGGATTGCATGAGCTGAATCAATAGTTACTTGATCATCTGTGGCATCACGGTTTTCCATACCAAGGTCGTAGTACTCAAGATTGACGTCCAAATAAGGAAGGATTAATGAGTCTTTGATGAACTGCCACATGATGCGAGTCATCTCATCGCCATCTAGTTCAACAACGGTTCCTTCAACTTTGATCTTGGCCATGTAGCGCGCTCCTTTAGAGTGTTTGTACGTCTGCTTGCTTTGCACGAACTGCTTCAGCTGCTGCCTTGAGGGCTTGAACTTCAGCGTCCGTCAACTTGCTTTCAACAACTTTCTTAATTCCACTGCGGCCAATCTCGGCTTCAACACCTAGATAGACACCTGAGATTCCATATTCCCCATCTACCCATGCACAGACTGGCATTACGGCGCCTGAATCTTCGATGACAGCTTTTGCCATTCTGGCAGCAGCTGCAGATGGTGCGTAGTAAGCAGAACCAGTCTTAAGGAGTGCAACTACTTCAGCGCCACCATTGCGTGTGCGATCAACTAATTCATCGATTTCAACCTGTGAAAGCAAATCACTAAGAGACTTACCATCTACTGTGCAACGACTTGGAACTGGAACCATAGTGTCTCCATGTGAACCAAGGGTCAGAGTCTTAACTGAGCCAACTTTCACACCAAGCTTTTCTGCAACAAAGTTAGTAAAGCGGGCAGTATCAAGCATTCCTGCCTGACCCATGACACGGTTTTTTGGAAAGTTAGTTGCAAGTTGTGCAAGGGCAGTCATTTCATCTAATGGGTTTGAAACCACAATGATGACTGCATTAGGTGAATGCTTAGCAATATTTTCTGCAACTCCGCGAACGATTCCTGCGTTAACACCGATGAGATCCATACGGCTCATGCCAGGCTTGCGTGGAAGTCCTGCAGTAATAACTACTACATCTGAATTAGCCGTTGCTTCATAGCCGGCACCTTCAGGAGATGTTGTTGCGCCAATTATCTTTGTCTCAAAACCTTCGATTGAACGAGATTGGTTCATATCAAGGGCTAGACCCTCAGGCTTACCTTCAAGGATGTCGGTTAAAACGACGGTGTCGAAGATGTTGTATTCAGCTAAACGAAGCGCAGTTGTTGAACCATAAAATCCTGCACCAACTACTGTGACTTTTCCGCCCACCGCGTACTCCTTACATTCGACAATACGGCAACTCTACCGTCCGCGAGGAAGTGCAATCGCCAGAGCAAAGAGGGCTATTGCGATAAGAAGTGGGAAATAAAAGTCGAATTTACGTTGGTGCCTGGCCTTAATTGCCATCCCTGCCGTGCCCACAGCGATAAAAAGTGACGCAACTCGCACTGCTCCAAAAATGCCCAGTGCAATCCCAATAAGGATTACGACATTGCTGGCAATCGTTAAGAGGCGATCATTTATCCGCATGCATCAACAACATTCTTAACTAACATCGCTCGAGTCATTGGCCCAACTCCGCCAGGCATTGGTGCAACCCATGAGGCCACATTCATAACTGATGGATCAACATCGCCCAGCAATCCTTTATCAGTACGTGAAATACCAACATCAATAACAACTGCTCCGGGCTTAATCATCTCGGCTTTAAGGAAGTGAGCTTGTCCCACAGCAGCAACAATAATGTCGGCCTTTTTTGTGTGCATTGTTAAATCTTTTGTACCGGTATGTGTAAGAGTCACAGTTGCATTTTCTTGTTTGCGAGTAAGCAGCAAGCCAAGTGGGCGACCAACAGTTAATCCACGACCAATGACAGTAACTTCTGCGCCTTTAGTACTAATTCCATAATGAGTTAGTAGTTCAACAATTCCATGTGGTGTGCAAGGAAGTGGTGCGTCATAACCTGAAACTAATCGACCTAAGTTCATGGGATGTAAACCATCAGCATCTTTTGCTGGATCAATTGCTTCTAGAACTCTTTGTGTGTTTATTCCCTTAGGCAATGGAAGTTGCACGATATAGCCAGTGCATTCTTTAGATGAATTTAAATCTCTGATTGCCGCCATAACATCGGCTTCGCTGGCATTTTCTGGAAGGTCCACACGAATTGAATTGATACCAATTTCATGGCAGTCACGGTGTTTTCCACCAACATATGAATGTGATCCTGGATCATCACCCACGAGAACAGTTCCAAGTCCTGGTGTGATTCCGCGTGATTTAAGTTCAGTCACACGAATAGCTAATTCGCCTTTGATTTTTGAAGCTAGTGCTTTTCCATCCAGAATTTGTGCGCTCATAGCGCTCATCCTAATAGCCTCTTAGGCGTGAGAGAAATGGCGTACGCCTGTGAAGAACATCGCAACACCAGCCTTTTGCGCTGCTGCAATGACCTCTTCATCACGAACACTTCCTCCTGGTTGCACTATTGCAACCACTCCAGCATTAATCAATATCTCGAGCCCATCAGCAAATGGGAAGAAAGCATCACTTGCCGCAACAGAGCCTTTTACTCGCTCACCTGCGCGATCAACAGCTAACTTGGCAGAATCAACGCGATTTACTTGGCCCATTCCAATTCCAACTGAGGCGGTCATCTTTGCTAACAAAATTGCATTGCTCTTTACACTTCTCACACTACGCCATGCAAATTCAAGATCTTTCATTGTTTGTTCATCAACTGGAGTGCCACTAACTTGCTTCCAATTACTTGGAGAATCACCAGGTGCATCAATTAAATCTGTTTCCTGCACAAGAATGCCGCCCGATACTGGACGCATCTCTAGTGGAGCAACTGAAGGTAATGCACATTTAAGAATTCTGATTGATGGCTTCTTCATCAATAGTTCTAATGCATCGGCATCGTAATCAGGTGCAATTAAAACTTCGGTGAAAACATCTGAAAGTGGTGTTGCCATCGCGAGATCAACTTTTCGATTAGCAGCAACTACCCCACCAAAAGCTGAAACTGGGTCACATTCGTGTGCATGCTGATAAGCAACGGCGACTCCCAAAGCACACACCGCAATGCCGCATGGGTTGGCATGCTTCATAATTGCAACGGCTGGATCGCGATGATCTAAGACAGCTCGCCATGCGGATTCGGCATCGGTGTAGTTATTGAAAGACATTTCTTTTCCATGCAGTTGAACTGCATTCACGATTCCAACTGGGCCACCAGAGTAAATTGCTGCGCTTTGATGAGGATTCTCTCCATAACGCAAAACATTCTCACGATGCCAAATCCGTCCAAACCATTCAGGCAGTTCATTGTTTTGTCCTAGCCAGTTGGCAATCGTTAAATCGTATTCAGCGGTAGTTCTAAATACTTCTAGCGCTAACTCTTTGCGCTCTGATTGTGTGAATCCACCTGCCTTAATTGCAGATAACAACTTCTCATATTGAGATGTCTTACAAATAACAGCGACAGAACCATGGTTTTTGGCAGCCCCACGCAACATAGAAGGCCCACCAATATCTATCTGCTCGATGCATTCAGCAAAATCTGCTCCAGAGGCGATTGTGGCTGCAAAGGGATAGAGATTGATAATTACTAAATCAAAGGGTTCGATATCTAATTCTTTAATCGCAGCTACATGTTCTGGATTATTTTGATCGGCCAAAATCCCTGAATGAACGCGAGGGTGCAAAGTCTTGACTCGACCACCCATAATCTCTGGGAAACCTGTGTAAGCACTTACTTCAGTTACAGCTATTCCAGCAGCTTGTAATGTCTTTGCTGTTGAACCAGTTGAAAGTATTTCAACGCCAGCGCCACTGAGTGCATTCCCGATTTCAAGCAAGCAATCTTTGTCATAAACACTTACCAGTGCCCGACGAATAGATTTGCGATCAGACATTGCGCTCCAAAGTTGGAAGAATCAAGGCTATGGTCGCAACAATGAGACCGCGTTCAACTTTCTTAATTCTCTCATGAAGTGTGGCCTCATCATCTCCTGGCAACACGGGTACTTCCATCTGGGTAATGACAGGGCCCGTATCTACGCCATCATCAACCCAGTGAACTGTCGTGCCAGTGACTGCTACTCCAGCAGCTAGCGCATCTCGCACGGCATGTGCCCCAGGAAATTGAGGTAGAAGTGCAGGGTGAGAATTAATCGTTGGAAAGCGGTTAACAAAATCTGGCGGAAGAATTCGCATAAAACCAGCGCTCACAACTAGATCAACTGAGAGTGAAACTACAGTTTGAATAATTCCTTGGTTCCACTCATCACGTGAACCCTTCATAGGTAAGACAAAAGTTTGGATATTTGATTCTTGCGCACGCTTTAATGCTTGTGCTTGCGGATTATCACTAATGAGTGCAACGATTTCGATTTCAAGTTCTTCTGCATCGATTATTGCTTGAGCAAGAGTTCCTGAACCTGAGGCCAGCAACACAACACGATGGATCATTAGCGCCTTCCAAGGCGTGGCAAATAGAGCGCTAAAAAAGCACCCAGGGATAGTTCAGCTGCCAGTGTAAGTGTGAACTTCCAAGGCGATACTCCCACTGCAGACATAGCATCCGTTAGAAGTGCTCCGCTGCCTGCGATTCCAATTACTGCGCACATGATTGCACTAACAACCAAGCTTTGAACCAAAATCTTCATATTCAATTCAATTGTCCAACTTGCAAGAAGTGCTCCAGTCAGGATCACCACAACAATTCCGAATAGTGCAAATAAGGATGTTCCAGATGGCATTGCACCTAGCAATGGAAAAGCAGGAATTGAGTTGAGATCAAATCTCCAGGGTGCAACTAATGTGCCGGAGCCAACTGCAAAGCCTGCACCAGAGAAATATCCAAGGGTTGCAACTACCGCATTTGGTAAATACAGAATGTTAAGAAGTAGCAAAAGCAGACCACCTAGAATGCCTGGCTCTAAAACAGTTGTCAGGTTTTTAACTGTTGATAGGTGAATGAAAATTGAGATTCCAAGAATGATTGAAGATAGTCCTAGCAAGAGCGCTAAAGCTCTAGATCCGTATAAGACGGCCTGAGCAAAAACTAGTCGACGACCAACGGTTGCTGCGCTGATGAGAACGAGTGGAAAAACGAAAAGTGGTGCTAAATACCAAACCGGCTTAACGGTTTGATTAGATGAGAAATAAGAAAGAAGTGCTGCTGCAATGCTGTACTCAACCGCAAAGAGAAGTCGAGCCAATGGCAGCGTAGAAGTGTTGTGGTCTAAGCGATCAATAACTCGGTTGAATCCACTTCTAATTGCAAAAATCGGCAATATTACTGCGCCTAAGGGTAAGTAGGAAAGATAACCAGCAATATTTGCTGGTGGTAGTGCTAATGAAAATGGAACTTGATGTGCTCCAAGCCAGATCCATAGCGCTGCTCGCAGCGGATCTCCTGTATTTCCAGTTGCACTTCCCGCAGTTGCCCATGCTAGAAGTGCAATAAATGAAATAGGAAGTAGAACAAAGGCAATACTGCGCGCGACTTGGGCCGAAGTGGTTCCAAGTACGCGGCCGAACATGGTCTTAGCGGCCTAGAATCGCGCGCAATAAACGCGCGGTTTCACTTGGAGTTTGGCCAACTTTCACACCAGCTGCTTCAAGAGCATCTTTCTTTCCTTGAGCAGTTCCTGAAGAACCAGAAACAATCGCACCGGCGTGACCCATTGTCTTTCCTTCAGGTGCAGTGAAGCCTGCAACATAACCAACAACTGGCTTAGTTACATATTCTGCGATGAATGCAGCTGCACGCTCTTCAGCGTCGCCGCCAATTTCACCAATCATGACGATTGCTTTTGTATCTGGATCATCTTGGAATGCGCGAAGGCAATCGATATGAGTCGTTCCAATAACTGGATCTCCACCAATACCGACTGCAGTGCTAAAACCAATATCTCGTAGTTCATACATCATTTGGTAAGTAAGAGTTCCTGATTTAGAAACTAAACCAATTGGACCTGCGCCTGTGATATCTGCAGGAATAATTCCAATGTTTGATTTTCCAGGGCTAATAAGACCTGGGCAGTTAGGGCCAACAATGCGAGTTGTTCCCTTAGTTAATGAATAAGCATAGAAACTTGCAGAGTCATGGACTGGAATTCCTTCAGTGATTACAACAACTAAAGGCATAGCAGCATCAATTGCATCAATAACTGCAGCTTTTGCGAACTTAGGTGGAACAAAAACTACTGAGGCGTTAGCACCTGTAGCACTCATCGCTTCAGCTACGGTGTTAAAGACTGGAAGTTGGTGGCCATCAATATCAACTACCTGTCCACCTTTACCAGGAGTAACTCCACCAACAATCTTTGTGCCAGAGGCCAACATACGGCGGGTGTGTTTAGTTCCTTCAGAACCAGTCATGCCTTGAACAATTACCTTGGTGTTCTCATTTAGGAAGATAGACATTTACTTAGCCGCCAATTCTGCAGCACGATCAGCTGCGCCATCCATGGTGTCTAGCTGCTGCACCAATGGGTGTGCTGCTTTATTCAAAATCGCTCGGCCTTCCATCACATTATTGCCATCAAGGCGAACAACGATTGGTTTAGTGGCCTTTGAGCCAAGTAATTCAAGGGCTTGAACGATTCCGGTGGCCACAGCATCACAAGCTGTAATTCCACCAAACACATTCACAAAAACACTTTTCACATCTTTGTCACCCAAAATGATTGAGAGCCCATCAGCCATAACTTGAGCTGATGCACCGCCACCAATATCTAAGAAGTTTGCAGGGCGTACTCCCCCATGCTTTTCGCCAGCATAAGCAACAACATCAAGTGTGCTCATTACTAGGCCAGCACCATTACCAATGATTCCAACTTCACCTTCAAGCTTTACGTAGTTAAGACCCTTTTCTTTAGCTGCAGCTTCAAGTGGATTCTCAGCAGCTTGATCAATAAGTACCCCATGATCAGGTTGGCGAAACTCTGCATTGTCATCAAGAGTTACCTTGCCATCGAGTGCAATTACTTTGCCGTCATTGGTCTTAACGAGAGGATTAACTTCAACCAAAGTTGCATCTTCAGATTGGAATACTTCCCACAATTTCACAAGAACATTGGCAACTTGATCGGCAACATCTGCTGGAAAATTAGCTGCACTAATAATCTCTTTAGCCTTGGCTGCGCTGATTCCATCAACTGCAGATATTGGAATCTTTGCCAGCTTCTCAGGTGCAGTGTGAGCAACTTCTTCGATATCCATACCGCCAGATACTGAAGCCATGACAAGAAATGTTCGGTTAGATCGATCGAGCAAAATCGCTAAGTAGTATTCAGATTCAATCGGAGCAGCTGCTGCAATCATTACTGTGCGAACAACGTGACCCTTGATATCCATTCCAAGAATCGCGCCAGCTTTTTCACGGGCATCAGCTGGATTTTCTGCAAGCTTTACGCCACCAGCTTTTCCTCGGCCACCAACTTTTACTTGAGCCTTTACAACTACTTTTCCACCAATCTTTGTTGCCGCAGCCTCGGCTTCATCGGCAGTAGTTGCAATTGCAGCTGCCAAAACAGGTACGCCATGTTTTTCAAAGAGATCGCGAGCTTGATATTCAAAGAGATCCACTGGTGCTCCACATTCTAATTAGGCCCTAATCCTAGAGCTTCTCAACGGGTGCATAACGCAGCAGTAAACGCTTCTCACCGTACTGACCAAAGTTAATTGTGGCTTCAGCCTTCTCTGCCTCGCCGGCTACTGCAACAACAGAGCCCAGACCAAATGTGTCATGTGACACACGATCACCAATACTGAGTTCCATCACTGAAATCTTCTTGCCTGTTGCTCGTGGTGGCGGCGGAGTTGCAACACGAGATTTACGAACCAATGATGGTGTTAAAGAAGCACCGCCTTGATTACGCCACTCGATTACATCTTCTGGAATCTCATCAAGAAAGCGTGATGGTGGATTGTAATTTGGAGCACCCCAAGTTGAGCGATATTCAGCTCGTGAAATATAGAGGCGTTGACGTGCGCGAGTTAATCCAACGTATGCAAGTCGACGCTCTTCTTCAATTTCATCCTTTTCACCAAGAGTTCGTGAATGAGGAAAAATTCCATCTTCCATTCCAGTTAAGAAAACTGTTGGAAACTCAAGACCTTTAGCAGTATGTAATGTCATCATTGTTACAACACCGCCATGATCTTCACCCTCTGGAATCTCATCTGCATCAGCGACTAAAGAAACCTTCTCTAAAAAGCCCGCTAAAGAGATTTCTTCATCTTCGCCTAATTCTTCAATAGGTCGCTCTTCATACTCCATGGAAACTGCAACTAATTCCTTTAAGTTTTCAACTCGTACTTCATCTTGAGGATCAGTGCTATCGGCTAGCTCTTTCAATAAACCAGATTGCTCTAAAGCTGCTTCCACAATCACTGATGGTCTGGTCTTTGCCTCGACCAAAACATTGAGGGCGCTGATCATCGAAGTGAACTCACTAATGGCTTGTGCTGCACGTGAGGGTAATCCAGGAGCTTCGGCGCAGCGAAGCAAACCTTGCCAAAACGAAATCGAGTTCTGATTAGCAAATGCGTCAACATAATCTAAAGAGGTATCACCAATGCCGCGCTTTGGAACATTGATAATTCGTCGCAGCGATATCTCATCTTCTAGGTTGGCCAATACCCGTAAATAGGCAAGTAGGTCCTTCACTTCTCGACGCTCATAGAAGCGCAAGCCGCCTACGACCTTATAAGGGAGTGCATTTCGCATAAATACTTCTTCAAAAACACGGGATTGGGCATTTGTGCGATAGAAAATTGCTGTATCCCCGGGTTGAGATTTTGATTCCTTTTGTAGTTGACGAATTTCATCAGCAATAAAACTAGCTTCATCGTGTTCGCTCTCTGCCACATATCCAACAAGTGGTGCACCAGATCCGGCATCAGACCACAGGTTCTTTTCCTTGCGGCTTTCATTGCGGGTGATAACTGCGTTAGCGGCATTTAGAATGTTTTGAGTTGATCGATAGTTTTGCTCAAGCAATACTGTGGTGGCATTTGGGTAGTCGAGTTCAAACTGCAAGATATTGCGAATAGTGGCACCGCGGAAACCATAGATACTTTGGTCAGCATCACCCACCACACA
>JBEATO010000083.1:0-4315 GCA_041161945.1 Actinomycetota bacterium | reverse complement strand
AAGATATTGGCATCAGTTGAGTATGCCTTTTCTGTGCTGTCGCGATAAGGAAGTTTGTGAGCAACTAAGTACTCAGACATCTCTTTGCGTCCACCGAGTTCATTAACAAAATCAGCATCTAGCCATGGCTTATAGATACGCAGGTTTGGATTAGCTAAAAGACCATAACGATAGAAACGCTCAATGTCATTGCCTTTATATGTTGAACCATCGCCCCAGATATTTACCGAATCTGCATGCATCGCGCGAACAAGCATTGTGCCTGTTACTGCGCGGCCCAATGGGGTTGTGTTGAAATATTGTTTTCCGCCGGAGCGAATATGGAACGCTCCACAAGCAATTGCAGCTAAGCCCTCTTCAACTAATGCGCTCTTGCAATCAACAAGGCGTGAAATCTGCGCGCCATATTCCTTTGCACGAATCGGAACTGAATCGATATCTGGCTCGTCATATTGGCCAAGATCTGCGGTGTAAGTGCAAGGAATCGCACCTTTTTCGCGCATCCAAGCAACAGCCACAGAAGTATCAAGTCCGCCAGAAAAGGCGATACCGACTTTTTCTCCCACGGGAAGAGATGCAAGGACCTTAGACATGCGTGAAGTCTAACCGATAGTGAAGGTGGAAATTTTCTTAGATAGGGCGGGAACTACGCCCCATTGCGTGGTGATTTCGCGGTATCTATCGATATCTAGCGCATCAGGTTGCGCTCCAGTCTTCACTGCGCGAATCATGATGTTTCGAGGTGTGTGTTCTCCCCCGATGAATTCAATGATCTCAACGCGATATCCAACAATGCGCAATATCTGTGCACGCAAAGCATCTGTGAGTAAATCACCCATGCGCTCTTTCATCACACCAAATTTGGTAATAGCACCCCATGGCTCTGGGCTTTGATCCATCTGCTTTTGAATATCGTGGTGACAACATGGTGCAATCAATAGAAGCTTTGCTTCCTTATTTACTGCCCAGGCAATTGCATCATCTGTTGCCGTGTCACAGGCATGAAGTGCAATGGCAACATCTGCTTGCTGCGCTGTTGTCGAAGCGATTTCTTCGGCTTTAAAGGTAATTGTGTCGGTGATTCCTAGCTTTGTGGCTATCTCATTGTTGCGATCACGTGATGCCGGGCGAACATCAATTCCTGTCACATGAACAGGCATTCCAATGCTCTTGAGATATTGGTGAGCCGCAAAAGTTAAATAAGCATGCCCACAACCTAAATCAACAATTGATAAGGGCCTGTCTTTACTTGGCTTTGCAATCTGACCAGCTTCAATTGCAGAGTTAAGCGTTGGCACTAGCAAGCGCAGAAACTCTTCTACTTGCTTGTATTTATCATTTTTCGAAGGCTTAATCTGTCCCTTGTGATCGGCGATGCCTACTTCGCGCAAGAATGGATCAGCTGGATCAAGCAAGCGTTCCTTTTTCTTATCGTGAGAAAGGTTTTGCTCCAGGCTCTTCTTTTCATAGTGAACCTGGGCTTCACCGCTCTTTGTCACACGAATGCTCATAGATCCATCAACGCTATCTACGGTGATATTTGCATAACCACTAGAGATTAATTGCAGGACCTCTGATTTATCTGGTGCAATATTTTTAGTTGTTGTGGCTTTGCCATCGCTGTAGGTGAGTTGTAAAACTATGGAGCTTTTGATTTCAACGGCTCTGATATCAATGCGCTCATGCTCCACCTGCATATTGCGACGACGGCCAGATAAAACAACACGCACCAAAGTCTTTGTATCAACGATGAGCGCGCATGCCTGCTCTAGAGCTTGTTCTATTGATTGAGGCATGTGTTATTTAGGCGAAATTACCGCTGTGCCCTTTTCATGAGGATAAATAGTAAGGACGTGATTAGGCAGAGCCTTAGCAAAACTCTCAGCCAACTTACGCTCTCCCTCACGATTCACATCATCTATAACAATGATGGCTTTAGGTGAGAGCTTGGCGATGAACTCAGCACGAGCTGGCATGCGTGCCTCTGGGTTTTTAGATCCCGGTGGACCATCAACAATGAGTAAATCAATGCGCTTTAAATCCTTTATCACTGCAGTGTCATACCACTCGACTCCTGAGACATGAGCCTTAAGTTGTGCAACCCTAATCTCAACCCCACGCACTTTGTGCTCTTTTAATACACCACGAGTTATATCTGCAAACTCGCCTGAGTGATCAATGCTAATTACTTTCTTTGCCCCAGCTTTGGCAACTACTAATGTGGAAACTCCTGAGCCAAGTTCAACAACCAATTTCGGATTGTGCATGCGAACTAGCTGAGCCAGAGTTAACAGGAGATCTGGCGATGCTGCCCAGCTGCGCGTGGGTGGAACTGGAGCACTAAATTTTAGAAGTGATAACAGCTGCTGCATTGCCTCGCTCTGGCGATATGACTGCCAGACTTCTGCTTTTAGCTCTTTGGTCGATGCAGCTATTTCTCGTGTAGTTCGCTCTGACCGTGCACTGACTTTTTTGTGCAATGCACGCAATGAGCGGATGCAATAGGCAACACCTAGTGCGACGATGATTAAAATTACTAGCGAGAGTATTTTCACTTACTAAGTCTAAGCGCGAGGTAGGTGAACTTCAATTGCCAAGCCGCCAAGTTCGCTCTTGCGAAGAGTAAAAACACCCTTATGTCTTTCAATTACCGCGTTCATGATGCTCATACCCAACCCTGTGCCGCCGGAATCTCGGGAGCGAGATCTATCAAAGCGCTTAAGCCCTCGGATTTTCTCTCCATATGATTCAGGGGGCAGTCCCGGGCCACTATCTTCAATAATGATTGTTATCTGCTTTTCCGCCTCAACGCTTACGCGAACTGAGGTGCTTGGGGGTGTGTGCAGGCGGATATTAGTGAGTGCGTTTTGGATAAAGCGCTGCAAATACTTTTCAGATCCAAGCATTACCGCGCTTGCATCTATGTGAGTGGTAACTGGATGAGTCGGTGCAATCTCTTTAAAATCAGAGACACTTTCACGAACCAATTGCGCAATATCAATGCTTTCAAAATCAATGTTGCCTTCTTCACCCAGCTGAGCCAACATCAATAAGTCACCAATGAGAAAATCCATTCGCTTTAACTCACTATTGAGTCGATCAAAGGCCGCGCTCTCGCGCTCTGGATCTAGCTGCTTGCCTCTGAGAAGCTCGGCATAACCTTTAACAACTGTCATTGGTGTGCGCAGCTCGTGTGCAGCATCGCCAATGAACTCTTGCATCTTCTGCCTTTGTGCCCGCTCTTGTGCCAAGGCTCCGGAGCGAGAAAGCAATGATGCTGCAATTGATGCAAGGATATTTGCAAGAATAATGAAAATCAGAAGTCTCCAGAGATTGATATCAAGAGAGCGATTGATGTCAACTAAGGAACCAGCAACTATTAACACATCTCCTTCTGGAATTGGAATAGTGCGAACTCGAAGATCTGGGCCATCAAGTGGTGTGCCAACAGATTCACGCAAAATAGTTACTTCACCGCTAGGAGTTGCAAAGCCCAAAGTTAAGTCGAGATTGTTTTGCTCGATACTAAGTAGGGCAATGCTTACAGCATCCATCGGATTTACACGGATGTCACTCTCAACTTGATTAAGACGTTTATCAATCATCGCAATCTCGCTGCGATATGTGCTCACAACGGCAAAGCCACCAATAAGAATTGAAAGGACCGAAGTAACAAGGGCTGTTGAGATAATTTGCCGAGTTCTAATTTTCATGAAAACTATTTAGGCTCCTGGATTTGAAATCCCACGCCACGAATAGTCTTAATACCTTCAAAGCCATCTCGGTGCAGTTTCTTGCGAAGATATGAAATATAGGTATCCACGACCGTGCTTTCAGATTCGAAAGTGATTCCCCAAACCTCATCCAGCAAAAGGTTCTTGCTGAGCACTCTGCCCTTCTTCTCTATCAATATCTGTAATAAGCGGTACTCAGTTGGTGAAAGATCTACTTCTTCCCCATTAAAGCTCACTAAATGCTGATCATCATCGATTGAGATTGGCCCGCATGAGAGCAAAGAAGGAACGTCCACATTCTTTGTTGAGCGGCGCAAGATAGCTTTGATGCGCAGAATTAACTCTTCGATGCCAAAGGGCTTAACAACATAATCATCGGCGCCAATTTTCAAACCCCGCGTAATGTCAGCTTTATCTTCACGCGCTGTGAGCATGAGCACTGGCGTTAAATCATTGGTGCTTCGCAAGCGCTCTACTAATTCAAATCCATCCATTAACGGCATATTGATATCGATAACTAAGAGATCTGGCTTATGAGTACGCAAAAGTGTTAACGCAGACATTCCATCAGTTGCTTCCAC
>JBEATO010000075.1:0-2699 GCA_041161945.1 Actinomycetota bacterium | reverse complement strand
CCGCAAAACTAGAAAGTCTTTTGAATCAAGCTTTCACCACATCTAAAGTTGAAGAAATAAAAATCACTCCAATGTTCCTTGAAAACTTGATGGACGCATTAGATGTATTAAAAACTAGATTTGTTAAAGACTCTCCGGATACTATCTACTTAGATAAGTTGATTTCGTCCATCTTTAGTTTTTACAAATTGTTAAAAAATGGATAATCAAAGGCCTCAAGAAGCATTAACAACCCAATAAACACTTCCCCCATCCCTCTCCAAGATCCCGTACTCAATCATGTAGCGTCTAATGGCTGCGGTGTCGTGGTGGTAGGTGGCAATGATTGCGTTGAGTTCTTTTTCGGGGTATTTGGTGTCAGGGGAAAGCTTGCTTGCGATTACCTTTAAAACAGCGATCTTCTTGGCAGCTTTAACAGGGATGGATATCAATGTGCCATTGGGGGCAAAGAACTGATCTATCTTCACACGCAGGTTAGCCATTCTGCTTAAGGTTTGAAAGAGTAATTAACTGCCCAGAGTCTGTGCTCATCACCATTGATCCATTGCTGAGCATCTCTAGATCTCGCACGCGGTGGCCAACATCTACTTGAAGCTTTTCAACTACCTGCAGGCTTTGATTGAGCTTGATGAAGACAAGAACTTCTTCACGCAATGTGCCAAGAACAAGTGCACCATTCCAATTGCCCCAGCCCTGCTTAGGTAGCTGGATGAGCTCTGTGGGTGCAATGGATGGAACCCAGTAGGTAATCGGTTCTTGATATCCCACATGTGTTCCAGTCTTTTCTGGGCGCACATAATCACCACCTCCATATGGCTGGCCATATGAAACAAATGGCCATCCATAATCACTTCCCTTTTTAATCAGATTTAACTCATCACCACCACGTGGTCCATGCTCGGCAGCTAGAAGATGGGTTTTGTCATAGAGAATAATTCCTTGAGGATTGCGGTGGCCTTCAGAGATCTTTGATGCCGAGCTCGCTGTGAGTTTAAATATTGAGCCAAGATCACCGCGCTTGGCGCGATCTGAGATTAATGAATATCCCAAATCTCCAAATGTCACATAGACACTCTTCTTATCGATGAGCTCAAAGCGACCTGCAGTGTGTTGGACTGCAGAGATTGGAACACAGGGCTTTGTAACAAACCAGTTTGAAACAAATGTAGCTTTTTGCTTTTTGCGATCATAGGCAAGCTCATCTACTGCAATCTCCACGCAGGAGCGCCCAGCGCCCAAGCGTGGATAGGAGATTAAAAGCTTTGCTGTTGCACTGTTTTCAGAGAGCACCGCAATATCGTTAATGGCAAAGCGTGAATCAACTATGCGGCGATTAGATGGAATAAAGCTGCCTAACTTTCGAAGAGTTTTTCCATCTTTATTAAAGCTCAAGAGCTCACCGCCGGTGCGCCCACCACCTAAAAGCACAGTGTCATCTTTCATTACAGCCAAGGCTGGGCCACGTGTGTTGCCGCCTTGGGTGAGTGCAGAAGAGATAGATCGAGTAGTAAAGGCGACTTCGACTGAGCCATCCTCAAACTCATAGGCATGTACTGGCGGGATAACTACAAGGGCCAGCACAGTTGCTAGGAGAAAAGCTTTGATCACTATCTAAGCCTAATTCTGGGCAGAGAAAAAGGCCACCCCATTATCTGAGGTGGCCTTTGTCATCAGTAAATTACTGAAATGCTTTTAGCTTACTTCTTGATGAGCTTTGCTACATCCACACCTGGTGGAAGGATTACTGCATCAATTGCATGGATGACACCATTTGATGCCATGACATCTGCTGCAACTACTGTGGCCTGGTTAACCATGACGCCACCCATTGTTGAAAGCTTTACGTTCTGGCCTTCTACTGTGGCAACTTCACCATCTGTAACATCAGCGGCCATGACCATGCCTGATACGACGTGGTAGGTGAGGATCTGTGCAAGTAGGGCTTTGTTCTCTGGAAGCAACAATGCATCGAGTACACCTGCTGGTAGAGCTGCAAATGCCTCATCTGTTGGTGCAAATACTGTGAATGGACCTGTTCCGCTGAGAGTCTCAACTAGATCTGCTGCTGTTACAGCTGCAACCAAAGTTGTGAAATTACCAGCACCTACTGCTACATCAACAATTGTTCCTACGCTTGTTTCTTCTGTCATTGTTTCAGTTGCAGAATCTGAATCACTTGAACACGCTGACAATGTCAACGCTGCTGCAAGTGCCCCAGCAACGAGTGCGCTTCGACGTAATACCTTCATGACGCTCCTTTTTCTTAAGTGTGTGAGGCAAAGCCTAAATTGGCTAATTGAGGTCGGCAACTTGAATTCACGCTGCACTGAGGCAGAATTAGCCTAGAATTCACCTACCAGATAGAAAAGGGAGAGAAGCCATGGGCGCTTGTGCTTGCGGATATACGACAGATCCTGAGAAGAACTGCAACGGAACTCATAAAGTAGTTAAAGCTGTGAAGGAAGATCTAGCGGTCAAGCTAGAGGCTAATGGCTTTCCTCATGCTGCTGAGTATGTGAGAAACAACTAACTAGTTCTCTTCTAGCCTCTACTCACTCTTCTTTTTAAGCCTCAAGCTTTGGCTGTGAGGCAGTAGCAGAGTCAACGCCTAGAACTTGCTTCTCCACGGAGAGGATGTAGGTGAGGTTAGTTATCTCAGCGTTACTGGTAACTGCTAATTCTTGAACCAACTTCTCACT
>JBEATO010000051.1:0-6428 GCA_041161945.1 Actinomycetota bacterium | reverse complement strand
GGACCTGTTGCTTTTGTTCCTTCAACTTTCCATAGTGGCGTGAAAGAACCTTTTGGCCAGACCGTATCTAAGTGAGCCAGCACAACTACTTCAGGATTACTTGCGCCCCACCAAAAAACTGGACGTCCATTAACATCACGAATTTCTGCAGGAGTTCCAAGAACTCTTGTTGCGATATCACTTGCAAGTTTGATTACGCCTTGGCATGCCTGAAGATCTTCAGTTGGGGATTCCAACTTCACTAGAGCTTCAAGGTCGGCCAACATGGGTTAATCCTATAGTGGCGCAACGCCGGTGATGCGGGGAATTCTGAAGGACTGGACTTCACCGGTTGCATGGTCGCGAGCAATCACAGCACCAGCGCTGACTCGTATTGGATCGATAATGCGGTGGGTGACTGCGCCATTGTTATCGGCATACCCAATAGAAAGTGATTTTTCCTCCAGAATGTATTTATTCACTAAATCCATAGTTTCATTTGCACTTGTGCGAGGCAGAGCGCCCAAAGCTTCATTAGCTGCTTGGCGTAAATGAGTTTGCTTGTGTGTGGATTTTTCACCAGTGCGTATTGCTCGAATTGCTGCGTTCAAATTCTCTTGGGTTGGTGTTTCAATTTCACCAATGACGCGAGGTGGTCGAGGTTTAGTTAATGCACGATTTGATCGTGGACCAGTGAGCATAATTCCTGTTGCTGATTCACCTGCAGGAAGATATCCAGCTTCACGCAAAATACGCATAGTGTCTGTTGCATCATGATCACAAATTACAACTTCAGGTGCAATACGACGCAGTTCAAGAATCTCTAATCTTTTATCATTCATGATCTGAGAAATAAGTGCAGTATCTTCACAGCGAATAAATGCTGAAGTATTTCCAACACGTAACTTGCCGTGCTTTTTAGAAACATCTGCAATCAAATATTCTAAAGGCTGTGGCATAGGGGTCTTAGAAGTTTTAGTTAAGAAGACTTTAATTTCATCCCCAGTTTTGCCATGATCAAGTGCCCGACGAATCGTTGCTTCACTGAAGCGATAAACAGTTGCACCGCCGCGACTTTCAATATCAGCCATCATGGCCAGTTGCTGCGAAATTTCATGTTCTAGTGGTCCTGGAGCAATTGCGGTGTTATCGCTCTGAATCAAAATGTGATCAACGGTTTTAGGAAGATCTTCATTGATGATTAATAGATCTTCTCCAGCTAAAAACTCAACACCATATTTAGATATTGCACCTTGCCCAGTAATACCAAGCCATTCAGCCTCACGCAGAGTCCAACTGGATAACTCTTCTTGCAGAGAAGAATTGCGGCGCACGGGTGCGCGCCATGCGATTACTTCATTAAATGACGCTAGTTCAGGTGCAATACCTTGATTCTCATTAAGGATGGAGAGTGTTAGGGAACGTACTTTTGCTGCATTCACGCGATCTAGCTCAGGACCAAGGGCTGCAACGTTTTTAGAGTCTGCGCGACCAACCAATCCGCTGACTCGGGAGGTGATGAGCCATTGTGAAGCAAGAACTTGCCAGCGATCTGCCGGAGTTTGCATCAGCCAGATATCAAATTTATTACTTGGCATTATTCGATCTTGGGCATCAAAACTAATAAGCGAGGCAAGATATGCAAGCTCAGTAATAAAGGCCATACAAGATTCATCAACACCTAAATGATTAGCAAGAATCTTTAAATCACGCACACCTAAACCACCAGCACGTAGTGCATCGGATGGCTCATCTGCCCAGAAGTTCAGCAGCTCTTCCACCCAGCGTAATACGGTGGAGATGTTTGCAATGGCAGCAAGATTTACTTGTCCTTCATTACGCTTAGCACCAGCTAATTTTGGCTGATCAATAAAGTTTTCTTTATGAACTTTGCCTCCGCGCAGATGTATTGCAACCTCACGGGGCAGAATAACTGTTCGCTGATCAAGGGGCACAAGGAATTTTTGTTCGAGTAACCAAGCAACTCCAGGACCAGGATTTTTGATATCTCCAACGCTTCCACGTGGTGGTCCCCAAATAAGTCGCTCTAAAACTTTCTTAGCTTCAGGTGGTGCTTTCTCAATCTCAGCAACCTTTACTTTTGCAACAGATGCAGGGCCAAGACCTGCAGGCTCATTGCCAATCACATCTCGCAGCTGTGAGGGTAGGCGCATTCCATCATCAGATGGATAAACCAAACCAATTGAAATCAAGTGATCTAAGGCCAAAGATGCTGCTTTATCTGTGACTGCAACAATGCTTTTTAACGAGAAAGGTTCATTGAGGGCAGCTGCTGCTTCTAATACTTGAAACTGCCATTGATTAAGTGAATCAATTGCACGGGCCAAGCTAGGTGCTGAGCATGCGCGAACTGCAAGTGAAGCGATATCTGGTGGCACTGGAGTTACTAAGTCTGGACGTGCGCTAAATAATTCTAGGAAGGCAGCATCATCAACACTACGTAAGTAGTCGGAGAAGGAGCGCATTTCCATAACTTGCCTACATTACTGGCATTTAGGGTTTAAGGGTTAATCAACGTCGCTTTCCACGCGGGGTCAACCAAGTTCCAAGGGCAGCAAGTCTGACAACAACAGGGGAGACAATCTTGCCTAAGTGACGGGCACGGCGGAAATCATGGATCGGCCAACCTTCAGCCATTGCACGCAAAGACAAGATTGCATCTGGATTAATTGCTGATGGATGTCCGACACATTGAAGTAACGGGAAATCATTATGGCTATCTGAATATGAGTAACAATCATCAAGATTTAAATTCTTTTGTTTTGCTAGTTCTCGAACTGCAACGGCTTTTTCTTTTCCATGCAAAAGGAGTCCCTGCATTGCACCGGTGTATTTACCATCTTTAGTTTCAGCTTTACTTCCAAGTGCGCCAGTAAAACCTAATCTCTTGGCAATGAGCACAGCCATATCTTCAGGTGCTGCAGTTACTAACCAGACTTCTTCGCCAGCGGCCAAATGTTTTTGTGCAATATCAATTGTTCCTTGCCACAGAGCAGGTGAAACATATTGGTCATAAATCTCTTGGGCGATCTTTTCAATATCTTCAACGCTGTGACCGCCAATAAAGTCTGTAGCAGCATCTTGAAAGCGTTGGATCTCTTCTTTGTTTTCTTTACCTGTTAAACGAAATCTCAGGTTGGCTAAAACGAAGCGCGAAACATCCTTCTTTGTGAAATAACCACGCTGGTACATGCCCTTACCCAGGAAGTAGAGGGTTGAGCCACGAATCAGGGTGTTATCTACATCAAAAAAGGCTGCCCGCGTAACTGTGAGTGCCATGTCACTACCTTAACGAAGTTGCATCATTTAGGACGCTTTATGCTTTACCTATGAGTTCAACAGTCCATGTGGTCCGCCACGGTGAAGTAGAAAATCCCAACAAGATTCTCTATGGCCGCCAACCAGGGTGGGGCCTTTCTTTGCGTGGGCAAGAAATGGCAAAAACACTGGGTGATTGGTCTCGCACAATTGATCTAGGGGCTCTCCATGTCTCACCTTTACAACGAGCACAAGAAACCGCAGCCCCAATAGCAGCTGCTCATAACATTGCAATTACTACTGATGAGCGTTTAATTGAAGCTGCAAATGTTTTTGAAGGAAAACCTTTTGGTGTTGGCGATGGGGTGTTGAAGCACCCATCTTCATGGCGTCACTTATGGAATCCATGGAGACCATCATGGGGTGAACCATATGAGGAACAAATCAATCGAATGTTGGCTGCAATATTTGCCGCACGTGATGCAGCTGATGGTAAAGATGCAATTGTTGTTTCACACCAATTACCTATTTGGATTCTACGAAGTGCAATTGAAAATCGTAGATTGCTCCACGATCCACGTAGACGTGAGTGCTCATTAGCATCTGTGACAAGTGTTCACTTTGATGATGAAGGATTGATCTCAGGTCTTACATACTCTGAACCTGCACGTCATTTATTACCAAAGAAGAATTGATGAAATCAGGATTTAAAGCTCTAGCTCTTATGGCTATTGCGGTGTTGCTCACTTCCTGTGGTGGCGGTGGAACTTCTAGTTCCCAAGAATCTTTTGTTTCTGGAAATGGCTCTGTAACTTTTATTAGTCCAGACAAGAGAGTGAATGCACCAGCTATGTCTGGAATGACTCTTTCTGGCACAAACTATAAATATGAGGTTGGCAAAGTTGCTGTGGTAAATGTTTGGGCATCTTGGTGCTCACCATGTAGAGCTGAAGCTCCCACTCTTGCCGCTCTTGCAAACAAATATAGTGAAGTGGCATTCATAGGAATTTTGACGCGTGATAATCCTGCAACGGCAGAGGCATTTCAAAGACGTTTCGCACTTCCGTATCCAACACTTATCGATGATTCACTTTTAATTGGCTTTAAAGGATCACTTCCCGCAAATGCCATCCCTTCAACGGTAGTAATTGATAAGGCTGGAAGGGTTGCTGCGCGCATATCTGGCGTAGTCACTGTTGCCTCCCTTACAAATTTGATTGAGCGGGTGAGCACGGAATGAAAGAATTCTTTGTAGAACAAATCATGAGCGGGTTTCTAATTGCCGCGTTTCCGGTGGCCTTTGTGGCGGGTCTAATTTCTTTTCTTTCTCCCTGCATATTGCCACTAGTTCCAGGTTATTTGTCCTTTGCTGCAGGCTTTTCGGCAAATCGTGGCAAAGTATTTCTTGGTTCAATCTTGTTTGTTCTCGGGTTTAGCGTTGTATTTATATCGTTTGGTGCAATTTTTGGAGGACTAGGTAACCAATTAGTTGCAAATGAGGATTTGATATCTAGAGTCTTGGGTGTAATTACGATATTCCTAGGTTTTGTATTTCTAGGTAAATTCCCATTTGCACCAACATTTCGCCCAACAATTAAGACAACTGGAGGTTTAGTCGGCGCACCGCTTTTAGGAATTCTTTTCGGTGTTGGTTGGACACCTTGCATTGGTCCATCATTAGCAGCGGTTCAAACTCTAGCTTTCCAAGAATCAAGCGCAGTGCGCGGAGCGTTATTGTCTTTGGGCTACTGCTTCGGATTGGGTCTGCCATTTATGGCTTCAGGTTTGTTCCTAGATCGAACTGAGAAGATGCGTAAGTATTTAGTTAAGCGCGGCGACTTAATCTCTAAAATTGGTGGAGTGTTTCTTATAGTTATTGGTTTACTAGAAGTCAGTGGCTTGTGGAGCCAACTCATGAACTCATCGCGTTCTTTCATTTCAGATTTCATTCCGGTGGTTTAAATGAGCCAAGAGATAGAAGTCCCAGAGCTCGGTAGCGTTGGTCTGTTGCGTTATGGCTGGCGCCAGTTAACAAGCATGCGCACAGCGCTGATTCTTTTGTTGTTACTTGGTATTGCATCCATTCCTGGCTCTCTTATTCCTCAGCGCACACAGAACCCCATCAGCGTAGGTGAATACTTTAAGAATTCACCAGAGCTAGCTAAATGGATGGACCAACTCTTCCTCTTTGATGTTTATGGATCTCCATGGTTTAGCGCTATTTACATCCTTCTTTTTATCTCACTCATTGGCTGTGTGCTCCCACGAACAATTGAGCATTTTCATTCAGCACGAGCCTTGCCTCCTGCCACACCAAAGAATCTAGATCGTATGGAGCACCACACATCCTGGCCTGCTCAAGGTGATGAGTTAGAGAAAGCGCGTGATTGGTTTAAATCAAAACGCTTTAGAGTTTTAGAAAAAGATGGCTCTATTTCGGCTGAAAAGGGATTTGCGCGAGAGACAGGAAATCTCTTTTTCCATTTAGCACTCATACTTGTCTTGTTAGGAATCTCATTTAGCTCTTTGTTTGGCATGCGAGGAATGGCAATTCTTAATGTGGGTGAGCGCTTTATAAACACTACAACTAGTTATGACTCGTTAAATTACGGCAAACTATTTAATGAAAAGAATCTTCCTGACTTTGCACTAACGGTAGATAAATTTGTTGCAAAATATAATCTTGTGACTAGCTCTCCTGAGGATTACACCCTTGATGTGAAGTTCGCTAAAGGTGATTTAACTCAGTCTGAGCTGCGCACAATTAAAGTTAACTCGCCATTGAAAATGGGCAACACTAGTATTTACTTGCAAGCAAATGGTTATTCACCAGTTGTGACTGTAAGGGATTCAAAGGGCAATGTTGCAATGCAAGGGCCAGTGCCATTCTTGCCACAGGATTCAAACTTGCGATCAATTGGCGCAATTAAAGTTCCAGATGCAGATCCACAAATCGGATTCGTAGGTTCATTTGTTCCAACATATGCCCGCAGTGGTGCAGAGGGCGCAGTAAGTGTTTTCCCTGAAGCATTAGACCCACGTCTTTTATTAGCTGCATGGATTGGTGATTTGGGTCTCGATGGTGGAGTCCCACAATCTGTTTATCGCATGGATACATCAAAGATGACCCAGGTAGGTCTTAAATCATTAAAGCCAGGTGAGACATTTAC
>JBEATO010000012.1:0-3901 GCA_041161945.1 Actinomycetota bacterium | reverse complement strand
AGTGAGATCGAACCATCAGGTTGGCGATATGCCTTCATACCTTCAAAAATCTCTTGACCGTAGTGAAATACCGCTGTTGCTGGATCTAATGAGAGTGGTCCATAAGGCTTTAACTCTGGTTCTGCCCAGCCATCTATTTCAGTCCACTCACACACAACCATGTGATCGGTGTAGTACTTACCGAATCCGCCTTCAGCAACAAGTGCATCACGTGTTGCTTCATCTTTTGCATTGGGGTTGAGTGTAATTTTCATGTTTTATAGCGCTGCGACTAGCGCATCTCCAACTTCACTAGTGCTTCGCTTCTTATCTGCGCGAGTGAGTAGATCGGCAGCAACTGCGCGCTCAACATCACGGGCAGCATCGGCATAACCTAAGTGATCAAGCATCATGGCTACTGACATAACCGTGGCAGTTGGATCTGCAATGTTTTTGCCAGCGATATCTGGTGCAGAGCCATGTACTGGCTCAAACATTGAGGGGAACTTTCCAGTTGGATTGATGTTGCCTGAAGCAGCCAAACCAATTCCGCCACAGATTGCAGCTGCAATATCAGTCAAGATATCGCCAAAGAGGTTATCTGTAACAACAACATCAAAGCGCTCTGGGTTGGTCACAAAGAACATTGATGCTGCATCAACATGTAAATAGTCAGTTGTAACAGATGGGTATTCCTTAGCAACTTCGTTAAATGTACGAGTCCAGAGACCACCAGCACGAGTTAATACGTTGTTTTTGTGCACCAAAGTTAGCTTCTTGCGATCACGCTTGGACGCGCGCTCAAATGCATCACGGATAACTCGCTCTGCACCGCGGCGAGTATTTAAACTTTCCTCGGTAGCAATCTCTGCATCAGTACCTTCTGCAAGTACTCCCCCTGCGCCAACATATGGACCTTCAGTTCCTTCGCGCACCACAACAAAATCAATTGGAGCCTTTGTTGCTAATGGTCCGGTAACACCAGGCATTAAACGTGCAGGGCGCAAATTAATATAGTGATCAAATGCAAAACGAAGCTTAAGCAATAGTCCGCGCTCAAGCACTCCACTTGGAACTGTTGGATCTCCAACTGCGCCTAGCAAAATAACATCCTTTGTCGCAATTTCATCCAAAATAGCTTGTGGAAGAACTTCACCGGTGCGGTGCCAATAGCCAGCACCTAAGTCATATGAAGTGCGCTTGAAGCTCACGTCATACTTCTTTGCAACAGCATCAAGAACTTTTAGGCCCTCGTTAACAACCTCAGGACCAATTCCATCACCGGCAATTACAGCTAAATCAATAACTTTAGCCACGAGCCGCGCTTCCCTCTTTATAGTCATCGCCCTTGGATTGCTTCATCCATGAAAACATCTTGCGAAGTTCACGGCCAACAGCCTCGATTGGGTGAGTCTCACCCTTTGTGCGAAGTGACTTAAATTCAGGAGCCCCTGCTTCTTGATCATCAATGAAGCGCTTTGCAAATGCACCACTTTGGATATCTGCAAGAACTGCCTTCATGTTGTCCTTAACGTGTGGATCAATAACACGTGGACCAGAAACATAATCACCAAACTCTGCTGTGTCAGAAACTGACCAGCGCTGCTTTGCAATTCCACCTTCATACATCAAATCAACGATGAGCTTAAGTTCGTGCAAGCACTCAAAGTAAGCAACCTCTGGCTGATATCCAGCTTCAGTTAAAACCTCAAAGCCATACATAACTAGCTGTGAAGCACCTCCGCAAAGAACTGACTGCTCACCAAAGAGATCAGTTTCTGTCTCTTCTGTGAATGTAGTCAAGATTCCACCAGCGCGAAGTCCACCGATTGCTTTTGCATATGAAAGTGTTAGCGGCCATGCGCTCCCAGTTGAATCTTGTTCAACTGCAACGATTACTGGAACTCCTCGGCCTGCTGCGTACTCACGACGTACTAAGTGACCTGGACCCTTTGGTGCAACCATACAAACATCTACAGATGCAGTTGGCTTGATGTAACCAAAGCGAATATTGAAACCATGTCCAAAGAACAAAGCATCGCCATCTTTTAGGTTAGGCAAAATTGATTCTGTGTAGATATGGCGCTGAACATGGTCGGGTGCCAAGATCATGATCACTGTTGCTTCCTTAACTGCATCAGCTACTGAAACAACACGCAAACCCTCAGCTTCTGCCTTTGCACGTGATGCTGAACCTTCTTTTAGTCCAACACGGACATCAACACCGCTATCGCGCAAGTTAAGTGCATGCGCATGTCCTTGTGAGCCGTAACCGATGATCGCGACCTTGCGACCCTGGATGATGGATAGATCGGCATCCTCTTCGTGATACATCGTTGCTGCCACGGTATTTCTCCTTTAGTTCTGGTAATCGGGTTGAGTGTCGTGTACTGCTGGTGTTGCCTTATTTGGAAGTATTTCCTTAATAGAAATGACATTGATCAACTTATCGAGCTGAGCAATTACTTGCTCGAGCGCATGGCCTTCCAGATTAACCACAATGTCCATCTGTGAGATGGATGGGTCAGCTGTTGGTCCAACTGATAAGCGTTCAATGTTGTATGCACGGCGAGAGAAGAGACCAGCAACGCGGGCCAATACGCCAGGTGAGTTCTCTACTAAAACTTCGAGTGTGTGTTGGGCCATTTTTATAGCTCCTGTGAATCCCAGTCAGGCGCAGTTTCGCGCGCGACCATAATGTCATCATTTGATGTTCCGGCTGCAACCATTGGCCACACCATTGCATCGCGATGAACGCGGAAATCAATAACAACAGGTTGATCATTAATTCCCATTGCTTTTTCAATAGTTGCATCAACATCTTCTTCGCGCTCACAACTCAAACCAACGCAGCCCATAGCTTCTGCAAGCATTGGGAAGTTCGGAATACGCTTAGATTCAAGGTTTGTATTTGAATAACGACCTTCATAGAACAGAGTCTGCCACTGGCGAACCATGCCCAAAGATTCGTTGTTAATGATTGCAACTTTGATTGGAATGTTATTGAGGGCGCACGTTACAAGCTCTTGATTAGTCATCTGGAAACAACCATCGCCATCGATTGCCCACACAGTTGTATCTGGTGCTCCAACTTTTGCGCCCATTGCAGCAGGGACTGCGTAACCCATTGTTCCAAGGCCACCTGAGTTAAGCCATGTGCGTGGGTTTTCATATGAAACAAATTGCGAGGCCCACATCTGATGCTGGCCAACGCCCGCAGCAAAGATTGCGTCCGGACCTGAAATTTTTCCAAGTCTTTCAATTACATATTGTGGAGATAACGTTCCATCGTTTGGTTTGTCATAACCCAATGGATAAGCAGCTTGAAGTGAATTCATCTGGTTTAACCATGGAGTTAAATCTGGTTGGTTCTTTGCAAGAGCTGATTTGAGTGCTGGAATAAGCGCAGAGATAGTGTTTTTGAGATCACCCAATACGGCAACATCAGCAAAGCGATTCTTACCAATTTCAGCAGGATCGATATCTGCATGAATAACCTTGGCATTAACTGCAAATGTTGAAAGCTTGCCCGTAACACGGTCATCGAATCGAGCACCTAAAGTAATGAGCAGATCTGCTTTTTGTAGCGCTGTCACTGCAGCAACTGTTCCGTGCATACCAGGCATTCCAAGATGCAATGGATGACTATCTGGGAATGCACCACGGGCCATAAGAGTTGTTACAACTGGAGCACCGAGTAGTTGTGCGAGTTCTAATAGTTCACGAGATGCGTTTGCTTTGATTACTCCGCCGCCAACATAAAAGACTGGCTTACTAGATTGCGTGATTAACGCAGCAGCGTCCAGGATGGATTGGTTATCTGGCATTGACTTTGGTTTATATCCAGCCAAATTAACTGAAGTGGGATATTTAAAATCCGTCATTGCTTGTAGAGCATCTTTTGCGATATCAACAAGCACTG
>JBEATO010000110.1:0-4829 GCA_041161945.1 Actinomycetota bacterium | reverse complement strand
ATTGAAGTTGTGCACGCTGAATCTCTAGCTGGACCAGTCCTGGGAGTTATTACGCAGTTAGGTGGACAAACACCGTTGGGACTTGCTGCAGGTTTAAAGGCGGCTGGGATAACGATTCTTGGAACATCACCAGATGCAATCAACTTGGCTGAAGAACGCGGGGCTTTTGGAAATATTCTGAAAATGCAGGGCTTAACTGCGCCAGAGTTTGGTATGGCTGCTTCTCAATTAGAGGCAACCACAATTGCACAGAGAATTGGTTATCCAGTTCTTGTTCGTCCATCCTTTGTTCTAGGTGGTCGCGGAATGGAGATCGTCTACGACGATGCTGCCTTGGGTGGTTTCATCACAAGGGCTACGGATATAACGCCAGATCATCCAGTTCTAGTTGATAGGTTCCTAGATAGCGCTATCGAAATCGATGTTGACGCGCTCTTTGATGGTGAAGAGTTGTTTTTAGGTGGTGTGATGGAACACATTGAAGAAGCTGGAATTCACAGTGGCGATAGTGCATGTGTTCTGCCATCAATGACTGTTACAGCAAAGCAACTTGTTGAAATTCGCCAAGCGACTGAAAAGATTGCTCGTGGCGTTGACGTACGAGGTTTAATCAATATTCAGTTCGCTATCGCGGATAACACCTTGTATGTACTAGAAGCTAATCCTCGTGCTTCGCGAACAGTTCCATTTGTCTCTAAAGCAACGGGAGTTCCGTTGGCTAAAGCGGCAGCGCGTATTTCAGTTGGTTCAACTATCGCCGAGCTGCGCGCAGAAAAACTTCTACCGGCAACAGGTGATGGAATTGCAAAAGGTATTTCAGTTAAGGAAGCAGTACTTCCATGGAATCGATTCCGCAGAAGTGATGGTCGAGGTGTTGATGCCGTTCTCGGACCGGAGATGCGCTCAACGGGAGAGGTAATGGGCATTTCTCCAACTTTTGGTGAGAGTTATGCCAAGAGTCAGATCGCAGCTTTTGGACCTCTTCCAAAATCAGGCACAGTTTTCATCTCACTGGCTGATAAGGATAAGGATTCAGGCATTGATGCAGCCTTAGGGTTGCAGGAATGTGGATTTAGAATCTTAGCCACGGAGGGAACTGCAGCCTTTTTAAATACCCATGGCGTAACGTGCGTGACTGTGCGAAAGAACTCCGAGGGGACTGGTCCAATGGGCGAGAGAACCATCGTCGAAATCATCAACTCAGGAGATATCGATTTAGTAATTAACACTCCTGTAGGTCGTGGCACTCGTCAAGATGGCTGGGCTATTCGTACCGCCTCAGTGCAACGATCGATTCCAATTATCACCACCACGGCTGGCTTTAGTGCAGCAGTTGAAGGCATTCGATTCTTGCAAAGTAACAATCTCTCCATTAAATCTCTTCAAAAGTGGTTGAGCTGAAATGGCTGGCATAAACAAAAGTGCTGCGCAGATTCGCGCGAATGTCGTTAGCAATAAGCGAGTGGGGCAATACCACCAACTCATCATTAACATCGGGGATTTAGCTCAATCTTGCAGACCTGGAAACTTCGTAGCAATCAATGTTGGCGGAGAGAATTCACGGATGATTTTGCGAAGAGCCTTTGCAATCTCCAGAGTCTCAGCCAACTCGGTTTCTGGCGGAACAATGGAGTTGATCGTTGCTCCTCATGGTCAAGGAAGTAAGTGGTTATGCGCACAAGGTGAGGGTGCAATCTTAGATATCGTCGTTCCACTTGGAACTGCTTTTGGAATTCCCACTGAACCCGTCCAAGTTCTCTTAGTTGGTGGAGGTTATGGCTCAGCTCCTCTTTTTGGTTTAGCTGAAGTTCTCAACGCCAAAGGTTGTCGCGTGGATATGTTGCTCGGTGCAAGTACTGCGTCCAAGATTTACGCGCCAATGGAAGGAAAGCGCGCTGTTAACTCACTGCGCATCTATACCGAAGATGGCTCTATGGGTCAGAGTGGTCGCGTGACAGAGCCTATTGCGGCACTTATTGCAGATCTAAATATTGCAGTCATCTATTCCTGCGGGCCCATGGCGATGCTTTCGGCTATTGATGAGATTACCCGTGGCACCGATGTAATCCATCAATGCGCAGTGGAGGAATCAATGGCCTGCGGCATAGGAATTTGCATGACGTGTGTTCTACCTGTTGCTGATCAAGATGGAAACATCTCAATGCTTCGCTCATGTATTGATGGGCCAGTAATGGATGGATCCTTTGTGCAGTGGGACAAAGTTGGCAAAGCGCTATGACGGCTTTAGATTTCTCAACAACTTTGGGCAATGCTTGGTTTCCAGCACCGACTTTTACGGCAAGTGGTTGCGCGAGTTCAGGGCGTGAGTTATCACAGTTTTTTGACATCACCACAATGGGTGGAGTTGTAACAAAGTCAGTAATGCTTAAAGCTCGAAATGGTCGAGCAACTCCGCGCATGGCTGAAACTCCGAGTGGAATGCTCAATTCAATCGGTCTGCAGGGTCCAGGTATTGATGCCTTTCTTGCCAAAGATGTTCCCTTTCTTGTTGAACAAAAGGCACGAATTATCATCTCTATTGCAGGTGAAACCGTTGAAGAGTATTCAACTTTGGCGCGCAAATTGCGTTCGGTCTCAGGTATTAGCGCTATCGAAGTCAATATCTCTTGTCCAAACGTAGAGAACAGGGGATTGGTCTTTGCCTGTGATCCTGAGGCATCCAGACGAGTGATTGATGGAGTGCGCAGAACTATTGGCGGAGAGTTACCGATAATTGCCAAGTTATCACCTGATGTAACCGATCTTGTTTCGATTGCTCGCGGTGTTGTTGATGCAGGAGCTGATGGATTAGCTTTAATTAACACGGTTTTAGGAATGGTTATCAATCTAGACACCATGCGTCCACACCTGGGTGGTAAAACGGGCGGTTTATCAGGTCCAGCAATTAAGCCAATTGCGGTAAGAGCGGTGTATCAAGTTCACGCCGAAATGCCACAGGTTCCAATTCTTGGGATGGGTGGAATTTCAAGTGGGCGTGATGCTCTTGAGATGATTGCCGCTGGTGCTAGTGGAATTTCAATAGGAACAGCTAGCTTTGGTAACCCAACTGCAATTATGTCGATTCAAAATGAACTCAAAGAACTTTTGATAGCAAAGGGATTCACTTCATTACGCCAAGCAATTGGCTATGCACACAGACCAGAGAACGAGTAAAAATGAATAAGCCAGCTCCTATTGCTCTTGCCGTTGATACCAATGATTTAGATATTGCCAAGCAATGGGTTAGCGCAACTGATGGAGTCATCTCAGTAGTTAAGTTGGGCTTGGAGTTCTATACAACGTTAGGAAATGATGGCATTAGAGCGATTGCAGATAGTTGTTCGACTGATATTTTCCTTGATTTAAAGCTTCACGATATTCCGCACACTGTTGCTGGAGCGGCCCGCGCTGTTTCTACCTTGCGCCCTAAGTTTTTAACTGTGCATGCAGCAGGTGGAAGTGCGATGGTTCAGGCAGCGGTAGATGCAATGCCTGCAACACACATTACCGGTGTAACAATTTTGACTTCTCTCTCTGAGAAAGATGTTACAGATATTGGATTTAGATCTCACGCGCTGGATTCTGCAGTCGGCTTGGCAAAAGTAGCCGTAGCAGGAGGGGCCAGAGCAATTGTCTGCTCACCGCTAGAAATCTTGGCCATTCGGGAAAATCTTGGCGATGACATAACCATCATCACTCCGGGTGTGAGACCTAGCGATTCTGCTGGCGGTGATGACCAGGCCAGAACCATGACACCGCGTGAAGCAATCGATCGTGGAGCAAACCTCGTTGTTATTGGACGTCCAATCACACAAAGTTTTGCAGATGGAGCCCAAGCCATGCGTGAGCGAGCTATAGAGCTGGCTGAGCAGATTCTCAATTAACTTCACATGCAGTTAGGGTTAGAGCATGGGAGCACCTCCAGTATTAACAGCGCAGCAGCGCGCTGATGCGCTAGCAAAGGCTGCAGCTTCCAGAAAACGACGCGCAGAGGTTAAGTCAAAGATTAAATCGGGTGACTACACAATCGATACGGTTTTAGAACTGGCACAAAACGATGATGCTGTAGCGAAAATGCGAGTGCGAGAACTATTGGAGGCACTCTCTGGCGTTGGAAAAGTGCGAGCACAGAGCCTTATGGAGAGATTAAACATCTCGCCAACCCGTAGAATTGCAGGACTCGGTCGCCATCAAATAAAGGAACTGCGTAGCGAATTTATGAAAAGCACACATGCGGTTCGTCCTGGAAAGCTAATTGTTCTCTCCGGTCCAGGGGGAGTAGGCAAGAGCACAATTGCTGCCCTACTTCGAAAGTCAGGGGATTTTTGGGTAAGCGTTTCAGCAACAACGAGACAACCTCGAAACAATGAACTCAATGGAATTGATTACTTCTTTATTTCAAGCGATGAATTCGATCGCAAAATCAAAGAGGATGAGTTTTTAGAGTGGGCAGAATTTGCTGGTAATCGTTATGGAACCCCGAGTGTTGAAGTGCAGGATGCACTATTGCGTGGTGAAAATGTTTTGCTTGAGATTGAAATCGATGGAGCAAAGCAAGTGAAGGCTCATCTGCCACAAGCAATTCTTGTATTCCTAGAGCCACCATCATGGGAGGAGTTAGTAGCTCGTCTTGAAGGGCGAGGAACCGATGATCCTGAGCGAAGGGCTCATAGGTTGCAATTGGCCCAAGAAGAGCTTGCAGCAGCCTCATTTTTCGATCATGTCATCGTAAATGACGCCGTCGAGCGGGTCGTTGCACAACTGGTAGCATTGGCCTCTTGAGTCCGCAGACGGATTCTCACAGCACACTAGATCTGAGCGGGGTATAA
>JBEATO010000109.1:0-24859 GCA_041161945.1 Actinomycetota bacterium | reverse complement strand
TGGCCAGACCCCTAGACCTCTTTTATTACGAACATCGTTACAAATCCCACGCTCAGGCAAGCCTTTGCCCTGTTGCGCTAATACGCTCAATTCGGGCAGACTCTGACCACCAAAAGCGCCTATGGGGCAGGTCGACTCTCCACAGACGCTTTTACTTATCCCTCGAGGAGGATCTATGAAGTTCACACATAGCGCAAAGTTTGCGCTGGCAGCTGCAGCATCAGTGGCGTTGGCAGTTTCACTGCTTACACCAGCACAAGCTGCAACTCGTTCAACAGTTATCTTGCATGAAACTAACCCAATCACAGGTTTGAACTGCAGCCTTTCAGCTACAAACTCAACAACTTGTGCCGCAGTTGGTTATCTACAAGGTGCTGGCTTTAACTATTACAACGACAAGAAAGTTCTTGTAAAGAACACTGTTTTTGGTTCATACAAGATCGTAAAGAACTCAGCAACAGATTTCCGTACACAATGGACTGTTAACCCAGGCCGTGTATGGTCAGATGGAACTCCAATCACTGGAGAAGATCTTCTTCTCTCACACGTCTTGAGCAGCGATGCTTATTCAAAGGCTGCAGGTTTGGGAGATCCAAAAGATAAGAAGACTCCTCCTGCATTCAACGGTCTTGGATACTCAGGCGTTTACGATTCAAACATCGTCGGAGAGCCAGTTCTCTCTGCAGACAAGATGACAGTAACTCTTCAGTTCAAGAAGAAGATTGCTAACTGGGATCTTTATGGCCCAGGACCAGCTTCAGTCCACGCACTTGTGTTGATGGCTGAAGGCAAGGACAAGCTTGGAACTGTTGCTGAGAATGAAGCAGCACGCGATCGCTTCGTTAAGGCATTCAAGGACAAGGACACAGCTCTTCTTAAGAAGATGGGTAAAATCTGGTCAGAGGATTACACAATCACAACTGTTAACGACAAGACAAACCCTCTACTTCTAGTAGGTAACGGTGGATTCTTGATTGATAACGCAGTTGCAAAGACATCTGTAACACTGAAGAAGAACCCTAAGTACAACTCAGGACCAGCTTTGAGCGGTTCAGTAGATACAGTTGTATTCAAGTTCATCGGTGATGGAACAGCTGCTGCACAGGCACTTGCTAACGGAGAGTTAGATGTTTACTCAGGTCAGGCAACTGCTGACGGTGTAGCAAAGCTCAAGGCAATCAAGAACGTAAACGTTGTTGGTAAAGACGAAGTTGCTTACGAGCACTGGGATCTTCACTACGACACAGTCCCAGATGAGGCTCCATACACAGGTTTGTTCTCTGTAAAGGATGGCGCTAAGTCAAAGGCTCTACGTCAGGCATTCTTGATGGCACTACCTCGTGAAGAAATCATGGAGAAGTTGATTGCACCTATTAACGGTGTGTCAAAGCCAATTCAGTCAACATGGCTTGCTCCAGGTTCTGCAGCATATGACAAGCTCATTGCTGCTAACGGATCTTCTTTCTACTCACGTGGAACTCAAGAATCTCGTAACAAGACTGCACTTGCATTGGTTCAGAAGTACTATCCAAATGTATTGAAGAGCCCACTCAAGGTTCGCGTTCTTGTTCCAGGTAACAACCCACGCCGTGCTTCTCAATTTGCTCTTGCAAAGGCAAACATGGCAAAGGTTGGTTTTGATCTAGTTGGTGACGTACGTACTGACTGGCCATCAAAGCTTGGTAACTCAGATTACGATGCTTACTTCTTCGCATGGGTTGCATCATCTGTAACTCAGCGTCAGTCAGCTGAAATCTTTGACTCTAATGGTGGAAACAACATCATGGGTTACAGCAACAAGGCTGTGGATGCGATTATCGCAACACTTGATGCTCCAATGTCAGAGTCACTTCTTACAGCTAAGTACATTCAGATCGAGCGCCTAACTAACGCTGATGCAGTAACAATTGGTGTGTTCATTCACCCAGGCATTGTTGCAGTTAACAAGGATCTAAAGAATGTAAAGCCAGGCCCACTATCTCCAACAATCGTTTGGAACTACTGGGAGTGGTCATACTAAGGATTAATCTCCTTAGTTAGCTTTACCTATTTACGTCCATTGGGCGCTCGGAGATCACTCTCCGAGCGTCCTTTGGCTGTATAGTCGGGCAATAATTTGAAAGTTAGTTACCTTTGAAGGGAATACTCGAACTATGGTTGCCTTTGTTCTAAGACGGCTCGGCATCCTGGGCGTCATTCTCTTTGGATCAAGTTTTATTTTATATAACGTTGCCGCTATTTCAGGTGACCCAACGGCCGATCTGCGACTTAGCACCGATCCCAACCGTGATTTTCTTATCGCCGCATTAACTCGCGAACTTCAGTTAGATGTCCCGCCACCACTGAGATATTTCTTATGGCTCAAAGGTGTTTTGGGTGTCTTTGTTGGAAATCCTAATTTTGGTATGGGCAGAGATGGATCAGCAGTTGTTGACTCTCTCGCTCTAGCTATTCCTGTAACTCTGCGACTTGTAGCAGCAGCCACATTACTTGCAGCAATTCTTGGAATCATGATTGGAATCGTTACAGCCCTTCGCCAGTACAGCCGCTTTGACTACTCAATGACATTTATTGCTTTCCTACTTTTCTCTCTTCCAGTTTTTTGGGTTGCAGTTCTCTTGAAGGAGTACCTAGCAATCTCATTTAATAACTTCTTACGAGAACCTCAGATTCCCCTTGGTTGGATTATTGGTATAGGACTTGTCAGCGGATTATTTTGGGCCTCGATTGTCGGTAGATCTCGCAAAACCTTTTGGGTTACATATGCATCAGCCTTTGCTATTTCAAGCAGTTTGGTTGCAATCTTTGGAGCAACAGGATGGTTACTAAATCCATCTCTTGGTCCGGTAGTTGTACTAGCACTCTCTATTGGAATTGCATTTGGTGTTACACAGCTTTCAGTGGGTCTTATTAATAAGGCTGCGCTGCGAGCTTCACTGACTATGGCCGGACTTTCGGTCGTAGCTTTTTATCCAGCTAACTGGGTTTTCGATAACTATCCAGGTGCACTCGGCATCTTCCTGATGGTGTGCGTATTAATCACAACAGCAGTCTTTGTGGGACTCGCATTTTCTAAGATTGATCGAGCTCCAATTGTTCGAACATCGATTATTACGGCAGTTCTTTCAGCCAGCTTGGTATTAGTCGATAAGTTTATGCAGACCTGGAAGCCATATATGGAGACAGATGCAATTAACTATCGCCCTGTTCCAACCGTTGGCCAGCGAAATGACTTACTAGAAACCAACGATTATTGGATTTCTAGTTTAGATGTTGTTACGCACCTATTTTTGCCAACCCTTGCACTTACCCTGATCGGCTTTGCCGGATACATCAGATTTGCCCGTGGAACGCTGCTAGAGGTGCTTAATCAGGATTACATCCGCACTGCCCGTGCTAAGGGCCTAACAGAGCGCACTGTGATTATGCGCCATGCTTTCCGTAACACAATGATTCCTATGGCAACTATCTTGGTGGCTGACTTCGCCGGAGTTATTGGCGGAGCATTTATTACTGAGAGCGTATTTGCTTGGTCTGGAATGGGAACGTTGGCCCTTCAGGGAATTCGAGGTCAAGATCTCAACCTACTGATGGGTGTTTTCTTCATTACGGCAACTATGGCAGTTCTTGCTAACTTCGTCGCAGATTTGTTGTATTCAGCCTTAGATCCACGTATTCGAGTAGGAAGTGGTGCGTAATGATGGCGCGTAAATCAAAGGCCAGCGTTGAGTCAACTGAAGTTCTTTCTGGTGAAAACGCCATTCAAAATAAAGAGATTGAAGGCTTAAGCCAGGGACAAATTGTTCGCAAGCGCTTTTTCCGCCATCGTGCAGCAGTTATCTCACTCTTCACCATTATTACAATTATTGTGATGGCATTTACCGCCTTGGACTTTAGATTATTTGGTATCTGGCGCGTTCCTGGTTGGTGGAAGTGGACTCCTGAAGATCTGCCAGAGCTTCGCTTTGGTGATTGTCCAAATGACACTGTTGGTTGCCCGACAATTTCACTGCTGCCAAAGTTTTTAGGTGGACAGGGAATTGGACTCGGGACACACCCATTTGGTCAAGATGACATTGGGCGCGATTTCTTTGCTCTCGTCATGAAGGGTACACAACGCTCACTCTCGGTGATGTTTATTATCGGTGGAATGGCTGCAACCCTTGGAATTATTGTTGGTTCAATCTCTGGTTTCTACCGTGGTCGCATTGATGCGATTTTGATGCGATTTGTGGATTTCATGATCACAATCCCTGTAATCATTATCGGCTCTGTTATCGGCTATCGTTATGGAAACCTGGGAGCAACATTCCTTGCGTTCTTACTTGGTTTATTTGCTTGGACCGGTCTTTCACGTCTGGTGCGCGGTGAGTTTCTTTCACTGCGTGAGCGAGAGTTTGTTGATGCCGCCCGTGTTGCAGGAGCAACAAATAAGCGCATTATCTTTAAGCACATTCTGCCTAACGCCATTGGTGTCATCATCGTTTCTGTGACGCTATTACTATCAGGTGCAATTTTGCTTGAAACAGCCCTGAGTTATATTGGCTTTGGTGTGGTTCCACCTGATGTTTCATTGGGACTTCTCATTAGCCAGTATCAGGACTCTTTCACAACACGTCCATGGTTGTTCTGGTATCCAGGTCTATTCATCATCTCTATCGCCTTGAGCATTAACTTTATTGGCGATGGTCTGCGCGATGCCTTTGATCCACGTCAGCGCCGTCGTATCTCTAAAAAAGAGCGCCAGGATTCAGCAACAGCTAGAAAGTTGGCACAGGCCAATGATTAATTTCCTAGAAAAAGGAAGCTGCTGCGCCGATAAGAATCAGAGCCGCGAAGATATACAGAGCGGTGTTATCGCTAATGACTTCAAACTCAATAGCTCCAGTACCAGTGAACTTCTTTCTTCGAATGTTGGCCATGTAGGCACAAACACCCGAGTCACTTTGAAGCGAGTCACCCACACGTCTAGGACTGTCGGCTCCGGGAAGAAGGTCAGTCTTGTTCATTCTTCTACTGTGTCGACCACTCGGAGCTGGAGCAGCCCAGGCGTAGTAAGTCCGATCCTTAATCTGGATGGACATGCTGTACTTGGTCTCGATTTCCTCAACCAGATCCCACGTAGCGGTGATCTCTTTGGTTGGGTTAACAATCTTGATACCTTCATCAAAGAGCAGAACATAGGGCTTGAGGAAGAGCAGATAAGAACCGAATGCACCTGCGCCACAGATACCAATCGTTACCAGGATATCTCCGCCGTAGAAGAAGCTTTGAATTATAAATCCGAGAAAGAAAACGATGAGAACCCAGCCGCTAGCAATGGCGCTACCGGGTCTGAACTTTTCGACGTTAGTCATTGCGCAAGTTTCTCACAGATGGGGTCAACCAAATGAGTAAGCCAGTCTTAGAGATCAAGGATTTTAATGTTGATTTCTGGGTAGATGGAGTTTGGTACCCAGCTGTTATCGGTATGAATCTCTCACTTGAGCCAGGAAAAGTTACTGCAATTGTGGGTGAATCAGGTTCTGGTAAATCAACGACAGCCCTTGGTTTGATGTCACTTCTGGCTTCAAATGCCCGTATGACTGGATCTGTAAAAGTTAAAGATCAAGAGATGCTCAATGCCAAAGCAGTGACTCTTCGCAGATTCCGCGGCAAGGAAGTTGCCTATATTTTCCAAGAGCCAATGACTGCTCTGAACCCTATCTACACCATTGGTTTCCAGATCATGGAAACACTTCGCAATCACTTTGATATGGGTCCAAAAGAGGCCCATGCTCGCGCCGTTGAATTAATCACCATGGTGGATATTCCAGATCCAGAGAAATCAATTGATAAATATCCTCACCAACTCTCTGGTGGCCAGCGTCAACGCGCAATGATCGCTCAAGCACTTGCTTGTGATCCAGGCTTACTTGTTGCTGATGAGCCAACAACGGCGCTGGATGTAACAGTTCAAGCTGAAATCCTTGATTTAATGCGTGGCCTTAAAGACAAGCTCAACTCTGCAATTCTTCTGATCACTCACGACATGGGTGTAGTTGCCGATATGGCAGATCACATCCTTGTTATGAAGGATGGAATCACTGTTGAATCAGGAACAGCTGAGCAGATCTTTAATAAGCCAACCCATCCTTACACTCAGCAACTTCTGGGAGCAGTTCCAAAGCTTGGCTCTACAAAAAAGCGCGAACTTCCTTATAAGGAGAGCGCTAAACCAGCACCGGTTTTGAAGTTAGAAAATGTCACCATTGAATACCCAAAGCGTGGTCGCATCCCAGCATTTGTGGCCGTTAAGAACTTTAGCCTTGAGATTTATCCAGGTGAGATCGTCGGCCTTGTTGGTGAATCAGGTTCAGGAAAGACAACTGTGGGCCGTGCATCCATTGGTCTGCTTCCAATCAAGGAAGGCTCATTAGAAATTGTTGGCAAAGACATTAGCCATGCAACTCAAAAGGAGCTTTTCACAATTCGTCGCCATACTGGAATTGTTTTCCAAGATCCTGCCTCTTCACTTAACCCACGTTTGCCTATCGGTGAATCAATTGGCGAGCCAATTTTCTTAGCGGGATTAGCAAAGGGTGCTGATTTAGCGCACAAGGTTGAAGAACTACTTGATCAGGTAGAACTGCCACGCAGCTATCGCAACCGTTACCCCCACGAGCTCTCAGGTGGTCAACGCCAGCGCGTTGGTATTGCCCGTGCTCTAGCTCTGACTCCAGATCTACTCATTGCAGATGAGCCAACATCAGCACTCGATGTTTCTGTGCAAGCACGATTCCTTGACCTGTTACAGGAACTACAGGGCAAGTTGAACTTTGCTTGTTTGTTCATCAGCCATGACTTAGCTGTTGTTGACATCTTGTCCCACCGCATTGCAGTAATGCAAGATGGATTGCTAGTTGAAGTTGGCGATCGTGATCAGATTTTGAAGAACCCTAAAAATGATTACACCCGCCGCTTGATTTCAGCTGTGCCAGTTCCAGATCCAAAGGAACAACGCATTCGTCGTGAGGCTCGTTTAGCTGCTAAGAAGTAGATCCTTATGGATCTAGAGCTTCTGGTTTATTCACTCGACCTAGTCTCTACCTTTGCATTTGCATTAGTGGGTGCTCGAGTGGCTGCCAATAAAGGCCTGGATTACGGCGGCATACTTCTGATTGCAGCCATTGCAGCCATCTCTGGTGGAACTTTGCGCAATATTTTTATAGGACAGCGCCCGCCTTGGATTCAATACCCCTGGCTATTTCTACCCATCATTGCAGCGGTTGTAATCACGATCGCAATTGGAAAGAAACAAGAAGTGGGCCGCTTTGCACTTTCCCTGGACACATTAGGTCTTGCTGTTGCAACGGTTTCTAGTGCCCAGTTTGCACTCACCAATGAGGCACCAGTATTAGCAGCCCTTGTCCTGGCCATTGTTGGCGCAGTATCTGGGGGATTGTTTCGAGATATTTTGTGCCAAGTCCAGCCCGTTCTACTGCATCGCGAAACAGTGGGCACGAGCGCTTTTGCCGGGGCTATTTTCTATATCGCTATGAGTTCACTTGGTATCAATGAAGGCGTTACTGCCTTGGTAGCAGGCCTTGCTGTTGTGGGTGTTCGTGAGATTTCAATCAAGTTCAATTGGAACCTGCCTAAAGTCATCTCTCGCTAGAGCTAATCTCTGGCCTGGCCACTGCGGTGTTTATAGCGGCCTAAGAAATCAGCTTTCATATCGGCAAAATTGCCATCGAGTAAGGACTGTCGCATCTGATCAACTAGGCGCACGATGAAGCGCTCGTTATGGATTGTGGCAAGGGTTGAAGCGATGATTTCTTTACCGCGGAATACATGGTGCATATAAGCCCGTGTGTAGTGCGTACACGTGTAACAGTCACATTCATCGTCAATGGCCGTGAAATCGCGTTTAAAGGCGCTATTAGATAGGTTAAAACGCCCTTCCATCGTGTACACAGCACTGGTTCGTGCAATTCTGGAGGCTAAGACGCAATCAAATGTATCAATGCCGTTTTCAACCCCCACAAAGAGATCTTCCGGGGCGCCAATGCCCAGCAGATGCTTAGGTTTATTTTCCGGTAGCACCTGATTAACCCAGGAAACGATTGTCCCTAATGAATCTTTATCTAGCGCCCCACCAATACCAAAGCCATCAAAGGATTGCCCAGATGAAACAAGGCCACCTAAATCGGCCGCAGCTTTCTTTCGCAGGTCTTCATATTGAGCCCCTTGGATAACCCCAAAAAGGGCTTGGTAGGGCTTAGTAGATCGCGCCTCTGTTAGCCGCTTGTGTTCATCTAAACAGCGCACGGCCCAGGCCAGAGTTCTATCCATCGCTAACTCTTGATAGCCGCGGGTGTTATGCAAGGTCGTGCACTCATCAAAGGCAAAGATGATGTCGGCCCCAATTTCATGTTGGACCTGCATTGAAACCTCAGGGGTGAAGCGATGCATCGAGCCATCAATGTGGGATTTAAAAGTCACACCCTCATCATCAACATGGGCTAGGCGCTCTTTGTTATCTGCAATGACATCATCACGGCGAAATGTTTGGGCATCCATCGCTAATACTTTTTTAAACCCCACACCCAGAGAGAGAACTTGAAAGCCACCAGAGTCAGTAATTGTTGGGCCAGGCCAGTTCATGAATTGGGCAAGACCGCCGGCCTCATCTAAGACATCAGAGCCGGGTTGCAGATAGAGGTGGTAGGCATTTGCTAAAAGTGCTTGTGCACCAAGATCTGCCATCGCCTCTGGCAGAACAGATTTAACGGTGGCCTTAGTTCCCACTGGAATGAAAGCTGGGGTTTGGATCGTGCCATGGGGAGTGGTGATAGTTCCAACGCGAGCCATGGAAGCCTCTTGGCTAGATTTAATCTCAAAGGAGAAACCCGTACTCAATGGCTCACCTTTCTAGAAATTAAAAGTAGTTGAAGCTTCAACTGTTAGCGTAGACTGATAACTATGGCAGGCCAAAACGCTACCGCACCCCAGTGGCTCAATACTGCCGAAATGAAAGCCTGGCGCCGTTACATCATCGCCAGTCGTCGCTTACTTGAGGCCCTGGATAGTGATTTAGATAGCCATGATTTATCAATGCCAGACTATGAAATTTTGGCCCTCCTCAGTGATGCCCCTGATCGCAAAATGCGAATGAGCGAACTCGCAGACATTGCCTTGCTATCGCGCTCGCGTTTATCCCATCGAATGAAAGTGATGGAAAAGGCGGGCTGGGTAAAGCGCGAGGCATGCCCATCAGATAAACGTGGCTACTTTGCAGTGATGACAGCTAAAGGCTGGAAAGTAATTGTGGCCGCGGCCCCAGATCATGTGGAGAGTGTGCGCGCCAGATTTGTTGATCATTTATCAAAGGCTGATCAAGAAGTAATAGCAACGATATTTGCTCGGGTGGAAGAGTCACTTCGCAACGATGGAAGTAACGACTAAATAAAACTGCATAAAAAAACCCGCCACATAAAGTGGCGGGTTTTTTTAATTGCTAATTACTTAGCAGCTGCCTTCTTGCGACGGCGCTTCTTTGGAGCAGCTGAAGCAGCTGCTGCCTTCTTCTTACGACGCTTTGGAGCAGCCTTCTTAGCTGCTGCCTTCTTACGACGCTTTGGAGCAGCCTTCTTAGCTGCTGCCTTCTTGCGGCGCTTCTTTGGAGCAGCCTTCTTAGCTGCTGCCTTCTTACGACGCTTTGGAGCAGCCTTCTTAGCTGCTGCCTTCTTACGACGCTTTGGAGCAGCCTTCTTTGCTGCTGCCTTCTTGCGGCGCTTCTTTGGTGCTGCTACTGCAGCAGCCTTCTTACGGCGCTTCTTTGGAGCTGCTGGAGCAGCTGCCTTCTTACGGCGCTTCTTTGGTGCTGCTTTCTTTGCTGCGGCCACGTACTTCTCCTATCGGAATGGTTCGGATCCGTCACCCAAACCTTTTCGTGGATAAGCGTGACATCATTTAGGTAAAAATGCCAACATTTTGTGACATTTATTTAGGTGCGTGTCGCAATTTCTTTTTATTTATTTTTTATGCATTTACGGAAAATTTCACTAAATATTTAATTCGAAATCAAAAAAATCGAAAAATTATTAAAAATCCGTGAATTTTCCCAAAATTACGATATCTCTTCCTCGCCTTGAGGGTTTGAGCGTGATTTCTCACTTTCAGCGGCCTTTTCGAGGGCATTTTTGTCGGTTTTTATGTCGAATTTTCGCAAAATTGGAAAAAAACCGGCCAGTAGGACTACGGAAATGATGCAGATTATTCCGCGAGATCTATCGCATGTTTTGCCAGGGTAGTGAGATTAGTTGAAAGTATGTTCGGCTGCTGGAAATTGACCAGCTTTAACATCGGCGGCAAATTCACCAGCCGCAGCCAACATCTCAGTTCGCATATTTCTATATGCCTTAGCTAGCTTGGGAGGGTTCTTGGTAATTCCCATCATGTCCGTCCACACCAGCACTTGCGCATCGCAGTTCACACCAGCGCCAATCCCAATCGTTGGGATCTTTAAGGCGGCAGTAATTTTTGCCGCTAATTCAGCTGGGACTAACTCCAAGACAATGGCAAATACCCCAGCTTTTTCAAGGGCTAGGGCGGCTTGCACAATGGCATCGCCATCGGTGCGACCTTGGACTTTATAGCCACTTAATAAGTGGACTGCTTGGGGCGTTAAACCAACATGTCCCATCACTGGAATTCCAGAGGCCACGAGTTTTTCAACTGTTGCAATATGTGGGCCTTCGATTTTCACACCCATAGCCCCGGCCTCTTTGAAAAAGCGAGTAGATGTTGCAAGTGCTTGTTCGGGTGAGGACTCATAAGAACCAAAAGGAAGATCGGCAATAACAAGGGCCTGCTTTGATGAGCGGACAACTGCGCGGGTCAATGGAATGAGCTCATCAACAGTGACAGGGATGGTGTTGCTCTCTCCTAGAAAATTGTTTCCGGCGCTATCGCCAACGAGCAGGACAGGGATGCCGGCCTCATCAAAAATCTCTGCAGTCATCTGCTCATAAGAAGTGAGCATCGCCCATTTTTCACCGCGGACCTTAGCCGCTAGAAGATCGGCAATCGTTACGCGTCGGTGCAGCGCGCCACCATAAAGGCTTTCCATTGATGTTCCTCTCCTCGAGGCTGCATGAGGCAGTCCCCGGGTACAGGCATAAGGGTACCCCCGTTACACTTGAAAAATGAAGTTGTCTGTAGCCCTTGCTCAGATCAATCCGACTGTGGGAGATCTGAACGGCAACAGCGCCCTGATTATGAACAGCGTTGCCGAAGCTAAAAAGGCCGGTGCGCACATCATTGTTTTTCCAGAGATGATTGTTACTGGCTATCCCGTTGAAGATTTAGCTCTGCGCCCATCCTTTCAAGATGCCAGCATCGCGGCCGTTGAAAAAATAGCGAGCCAAATATCAGGTGACATCGTGGCAGTGGTTGGCTACTTGGACCGTGGTCCACAAAATGCTGTGGCACTCATTCATGAGGGAAAAATCAAAGCCCGCTATGTGAAAAGACATCTACCTAATTATGGTGTTTTTGATGAGTTTAGAAACTTCACTCCTGGCACCAGTGATTTAGTTGTTCGTATTCATGGCGTAGATGTTGCCGTTGCAATCTGTGAAGATATTTGGCACTCCATGGCCAGCATCGCCTCTCGCACACCAGGCCTAGTCGTTGTCCCTAATGGCTCACCTTTTGAGCGAAATAAAGATGATGTGCGATTAGCCCTTGTTCAAAAGAGAGCCCGCGAAATCAAAGCCCCACTTGCCTATGTCAATATGACAGGTGGCCAGGATGATTTAGTTTTTGATGGCGACACCATCGTTGTTGATAAAGATGGCCAACTCCTTGCCAGAGCTCCACAATTTGATGACACGTTGGTAGTTGTTGAAATCGATTGCCAAAAGGAAAGTTCAACGCCTGATGTGGTTATTTCAACAGATGATGCAAAGGCGGCATCTGGCGCTTCTGTAATTGCACCGCGCCTGAGTGATGAAGCTGAGATGTGGCAGGGCCTAGTCATTGGCCTTCGTGACTACATCACAAAGAATGGCTTTAAATCAGTTGTTGTTGGCTTATCAGGTGGAATTGATTCTGCGCTAGTTGCTGCGATTGCAATCGATGCGTTAGGTGCAAAGCGAGTCAACGGTGTTGCCATGCCAAGTAAGTATTCATCCGATCACTCTGTTGAAGATGCCCAAGGCTTGGCAGATGCCACAGGTATTCACTTCAGGATTACTCCTATCGGCCCCATGGTTGATGCCTATATGGCCAACATGGTCCTGAAGGCCTTGGCTGAGGAAAATCTGCAGGCCCGCGTGCGCGGCACAACTCTTATGGGTATTTCAAATCAAGAGGGCCACATTGTTTTAGCCACTGGCAATAAAAGCGAGTTAGCAGTGGGTTACTCCACTCTCTATGGCGATGCCGTGGGTGGTTTTGCTCCGATTAAAGATATTTATAAAACAGATGTCTGGGCGCTGGCAATATGGCGAAATGCGCAGGCAGTGGCTGCAGGTCAAACTCCTCCCATTCCAGAGCGCTCCATTTCTAAAGAGCCAAGTGCAGAACTTCGCCCAGATCAAAAGGATTCAGATTCACTTCCTGACTATCCGTTGCTGGATTCAGTGCTGCGCTTATATGTTGATGAGGATCATGGCTTTGAAGACCTGCTCAAAGATGGCTTTGATGAAGAGTTGATTAGGCGAGTTATTTCATTAGTGGATAAAGCTGAATATAAGCGCCGCCAATATCCACCTGGAACTAAAGTCTCAGGCCGTGCCTTTGGTAAAGATCGTCGTTTGCCGATGACTTCACATTGGAATGAGCGCTAAGTTTTTGCAACAACTTGCTTTATGCAAACGATTGGCAACTCGCACTATTAGGCAATCTCAGTAGAATTAGCCTATGAAATCAATCATTAACTGGTTATTCACGCGAAATCGCGTGGTTGATTTCTGCCTCTCTACATCCTGCAGCTGCTGATTTTTAGCCCGCTTTACCTGCAGTTTTAACCATTTTATTAAATTTACCTAGGGAGAATTATGAAGATTTATAACAGCATCACAGAGATTTTTGGAAACACACCATTACTTCGCATCAACAAGATCACAGATGGCGCGGCAGGAAATGTTTATGCCAAGCTGGAGTTCTATAACCCAACATCATCTGTTAAGGACCGTCTGGGTGTGGCAATGATTGATGCAGCCGAGGCAAGTGGTGAGCTTAAGCCTGGCGGAACAATTGTTGAGGCAACATCTGGAAACACAGGAATTGCCGTGGCAATGGTTGCTGCTGCTCGTGGTTATAAGGCAATCATGACAATGCCTGAATCTGTTTCAAAAGAGCGTCGTAAGCTCATTCGTGCATATGGGGCAGAGTTAGTACTCACTCCAGCTGCTGAAGGCATGAAAGGCGCAGTTGCTGCGGCAGAAAAGCTTGCAGAATCTGGTGCTGTCTTAGTTCGCCAATTTGAAAACGAAGCAGGACCAGAGATTCACTACAAAACAACGGGTGCTGAGATTTGGCGCGACATGGATGGAAAAGTTGATGCTTTTGTCTCAGGAATTGGCACGGGCGGAACAATTACTGGCACGGGCCGTTACTTAAAAGAAAAAAACCCTGCAATCAAGGTATTTGGTGTTGAGCCAGCTGCATCACCAATTTTAAATGGTGGAGAGCCAGGACCACACCCCATTCAGGGAATTGGAGCTAACTTTATTCCTAATGTTTTGGATCGCTCTGTCTATGACGAGGTTTTAGATGCAACTGCGGCCGATGCAATTAAATATGCACGCCGAGCAGGAGCAGAAGAGGGATTCCTTGCTGGAATTTCATCTGGTGCAACGTTGTGGGCTGCATCAGAGATTGCAAAGCGTCCCGAGTTCGCAGGCAAGAACATCGTTGTTATCTGTGCTTCAAATGGTGAGCGTTACCTATCAACAGTGCTGTACGAAGACTTGGTTGATTAATTCATGCCAATCCTAAGCCGCATCATTGAAGACCTTGATAACGCACTCAGCCATGATCCGGCTGCGCGTAATCGTTTAGAGGTCGCTTTGGCATACCCAGGTGTGCACGCGATTTGGGGACATCGAATTTCACATTTGCTTTGGAAGAGAAAGTTGAAACTTCTTGCACGCATTCACTCAAATGCTGTGCGCTTCACGACAGGAATTGAGATTCATCCTGCAGCAGTTATTGGGCGTCGCTTCTTTATCGATCACGGTATGGGTGTTGTTATTGGCGCAACATCAATCATCGGTGATGATGTCATGCTCTATCACGATGTAACCCTTGGAGCTCGAGGTATCGAAAAGGGTAACCGCCATCCAAAGATTGAAAACAATGTAATTATTGGCGCTGGTGCGCGCGTACTTGGAAATGTGACCATAGGCGAGGGATCGCGTATCAGTGCCAACGCTGTTATTACCAAGGATTTAGCCCCACGAACCATGCTCGATCAAGCTGATTTCTTTGTCATTTAAGGGCAGTTAACACAGCCGTAATCTTCATTTGTAAGAATGCCGACCATGAGTACCGAAATCAGCAAGCAAGAAGAGTTTGTTCTTCGCACCCTGGAAGAGCGCAATATTCGTTTTGTGCGTTTGTGGTTTACAGATGTTTTGGGCTTCCTTAAATCCGTAGCAATTGCGCCAGCTGAGTTAGAGAATGCTTTTGCCGAAGGTATTGGCTTTGATGGTTCTGCAATTGAAGGCTTTGCACGCGTAACTGAGTCAGATATGTTGGCAAAACCAGATCCTGCAACTTTTTCTATTCTGCCATGGCGCACTGAAGCTCCAGGTGCTGCTCGTATGTTCTGTGACATCGTGATGCCAGATGGCACACCATCGCCTGCAGATCCACGCAATGTTTTACGTCGCACCTTAGAAAAAGCAGCGACTATGGGTTACACCTGTTACACCCACCCAGAAATCGAATTCTTTTTATTTAAAGACAAACCAGAAGCTGGCAAAGCACCTGTGCCAGTTGATCAAGGTGGATATTTTGATCACACACCTGCAGTTGTAGGCCATGACTTCCGCCGCCAAGCAATTACTTTGCTAGAGGCAATGGGAATCTCAGTGGAGTTTTCACATCATGAAGGTGCTCCAGGACAACAGGAGATTGATCTGCGATATGCAGATGCGCTCAGTACTGCCGATAACATCATGACATTTCGCCATGTGATTAAAGAAGTTGCCATGGATCAAGGTTTCCACGCCTCATTTATGCCAAAGCCTTTTACCGATCATCCAGGTAGTGGAATGCACACTCACGTTTCACTCTTTAAAGGTGAAGAAAACGCTTTCTATGATTCGAGTGCAGAGTTAAATCTTTCTGCGGTAGGGCGCTCATTTATTGCAGGTCTTCTCAAGCACGCACCAGAGATCACTGCAATTACTAATCAATGGGTGAACTCCTATAAGCGCTTACATGGCGGGGGAGAAGCACCAGCATTTGTTAACTGGGGTCCAAGTGATCGCGGTGCATTAGTGCGCGTTCCTATGTATAAGCCAAAGAAAGAAAACTCAACACGTATTGAATTTAGATCACCAGATACTGCATGTAATCCATATCTTGCATATGCCGTTATGTTGGCAGCGGGCTTAAAAGGCGTTGAAGAAGGCTATGTATTAAAGGATTCAAGGGATCCAATTTCTCTGCCGTCTGATCTCAATGAAGCTATTGAAGAGATGGAAAAGAGTGAACTAGTCCGTCAAACTTTGGGTGAGCATGTATTTGAATATGTTTTGCGCAATAAGCGTGCAGAATGGCAGGACTATCGCCGCCAAGTCAGCGCATATGAACTAGATCGATATTTGCCAGTTCTTTAGCCTGCGCGTTACCCTTTACCCATGAACACACGCAGTCTCCTCCTTAGCTGCCGTGGCGGGGTCAAATAACCGAACCCCTCGCTGCGGGGTTTGCCGTCTCGGTAAAAAGACAAATTCCGCACACTTATAAGGAGCAATTGAAATGAATTTTCCCAAGCAAGTACCTTCATCGATGCCAGTGCATCGCTATGAAGCTTTTCACCCAATAGATTTACCAAATCGCACCTGGCCTAATAAGAAGATAACTAAAGCCCCGCAGTGGTGTTCAGTAGATCTTCGAGATGGCAACCAAGCACTCATTGACCCAATGGACACACCGCGCAAGTTAGCGATGTTCAAACTTCTTGTAGCCATGGGTTACAAAGAGATTGAAGTGGGTTTTCCAAGTGCTAGTCAGACCGATTTTGATTTTGTTCGAAAGATTATTGAAGAGAAGTTGATTCCTGATGATGTAGTTATTCAGGTTCTGACTCAAGCACGTGAAGCGTTAATTGTTCGCACCTTTGAATCTATCAAGGGTTCCAAGCAGGCGATAGTTCACCTCTATAACTCCACATCCACTCTTCAGCGCCGAGTTGTTTTTGGTCTTGATAAAGAGGGCATCAAAAAGATTGCAACTGATGCTGCCAAGATCTGTTTAGATCTAGTTAAAACAGTTCCTGAAACTAAGGTCTCTTTTGAGTATTCACCTGAGTCATATACGGGCACAGAGCTCGAATTTGCTGTTGAGGTTTGTAATGCAGTCAATGATGTGTGGAAGCCAACCCCGCAGTGGAAAACCATCATGAACCTGCCAGCAACCGTTGAAATGGCAACTCCAAATGTTTATGCAGATTCCATTGAGTGGATGTGTCGAAACTTAAATAATCGCGACAGTGTGATTGTCTCTCTTCACCCACACAATGATCGCGGCACAGGTGTTGCAGCAGCAGAACTTGGCTACCTTGCAGGTGCTGATCGTATTGAAGGAACTTTGTTTGGTAACGGTGAGCGCACAGGAAATGTTTGCCTTGTGACCCTTGGAATTAACCTAGTTACACATGGCATTGATCCACACATTGATTTCTCTAATATCGATGAAGTGCGTCGCACAGTCGAATATGCCAACCAACTACGTGTTCCTGAGCGCCATCCTTATGGCGGAGACCTTGTCTTCACAGCTTTTTCTGGTTCACACCAAGATGCAATTAAAAAAGGCTTTGATCACATGGCAGTTGATGCAAAAGCTGCAGGTAAAGAAGTCCGCGATCACACATGGGCAATTCCTTATTTACCTATTGATCCATTAGATATTGGACGCAGTTATGAGGCTGTTATCCGTGTGAACTCACAGTCAGGTAAGGGCGGAGTTGCTTATCTGATGAAGAACGAGCATCACCTTGATCTGCCACGCAGATTACAGATTGAATTCTCTAAAAATGTTCAGGCTAAGACCGATGCTGAAGGCGGAGAAATTAGTCCAGATGATTTGTGGAACATCTTCGAAGATGAATATCTACCAACAGAAGGTGCACCATGGGGACGTTTTCGTCTTAAGGGCTTAAGCCAGACATCTGTTCTTGGTGAAGATGTTCACTTAAATGTTTCACTCACCGATCGTGGCCAGATGCAGGAACTTATTGGTCAAGGAAATGGACCGATTGCAGCGTTTTGTAATATCTTGCAAAACTACGGAGTCGATGTTCGTGTTCTAGATTATTACGAGCATGCCCTTTCAGCAGGTGGCGATGCATCGGCAGCGGCGTATTTGGAATGTTCTATTGAAGGTGAAACCCTCTGGGGTGTTGGAATCGATCCAAACACCACCACGGCATCACTTAAAGCTGTCGTGTCTGCCATAAATCGCGCAATTCGCTAACCAACGCACTACCTTTGCCCATATGAGTTTGTACCGGGATGAGGCAATTGTCCTGCGCACCCAAAAACTCGGTGAAGCCGATCGCATCATCACTTTGCTCACCAAAGATCATGGGCGCATCCGCGGGGTTGCAAAAGGTGTTCGGCGAACCATGTCTAAGTTCGGTGCACGACTTGAACCTGGCAGCCATGTTGATCTGCAACTCCATGTGGGAAAAACCTTTGACACTATTACTCAAGTTGAAGCGCTGATGAATTATGGAGAAGCGCTCACTCAGGATTATCAGCGCTGGACAGTGGCTTCAGCGATATTAGAAGCCGCTGAGCGCTTTTCACCCAATGAGCATGAACCTGCGCTGCAAGAGTTTCAATTAGTTGTTGGTGGAATGAAAGCGCTGGCTGAAAATAGATATGAGCCGCTACTTATTCTGGATGCGTTCTTACTGAGATCTTTAGCTGTTGCTGGTTATGCACCATCTATGACTATTTGCTCTCGTTGTGAAAAACCTGGACCACATAGATATTTCTCATTAGTTGGGGGAGGGTCAGTGTGTAATGACTGTCGTCCTTCTGCGTGTGCAACTCCTGCAATGGAGACTTTGCAGTTGATGGGCGCACTCATTAGCAGTGACTGGGAGAGCGCTACGGCAAGTGAGGGAAAACATCGCCGGGAGGCTAGTGGATTAATCGCAGCTTATTTACAATGGCACCTTGAGCGCGGCTTAAGGAGTTTGCCCATGGTGGAACGAGTATGACAATTCATATTCCTCATCACGTTGCAGTTGTTATGGATGGCAACGGACGCTGGGCAAAGCAACGTGGTCTGCCTCGCACGGCAGGACATGAAGCTGGGGAGGCCGCACTTTTTGATGTGGTTGAAGGTGCAATTGAATTTGGTGTTAAAGAGTTAAGTGCCTATGCATTCTCAACTGAGAACTGGCGCAGATCTCCAGAAGAAGTCCGTTTCTTGATGGGATTTAATCGCGATGTGATTAGGCGCCGGCGAGATCAGATGAATGAGATGGGTGTTCGCATTCGCTGGGTGGGCCGTTCTAAAAGGCTATGGAGCAGTGTTGTTAATGAGTTAGAAGAGGCTGAAGAGTTAACTGCCAAGAATAAAACTCTGACTTTAAACATGTGTGTGAACTATGGGGGACGGGCAGAGATTGTTGATGCTGCTGCAGAGTTAGCGCGCGATGTGAAGAGGGGCAAACTTAAGGCTGATTCAATCACCGATAAAGTTTTTGCTAAGTATTTAGATTCACCGAAAATGAGTGACGTGGACCTATTTTTGCGCTCATCAGGTGAGCAGCGCACCAGCAATTTCTTGCCGTGGCAAAGCGTCTATGCAGAGTTAGTGTTTATGGATGTGTTGTGGCCAGATGTAACACGCAAAACCTTGTGGAAAGCTATTGAGGAGTATTCACAGCGCGATCGTAGGTTTGGTAAGGCTTAAGCAGCAGGGTGATCGACGGGTGTTGGCGCGGTTATGTGTGCTTGGCACATGGCACAGCGGGCGTTATCAAGTAAGTACATCTCAATTTCGTAAGTATCTGGGCTAAATGAAGCTGTAATTTCCAAGAGGTGAGAGCCGCACGCAGGACATGCGCAGGTTGGAATTCCTCTAAAGTCACCCATGACTTAGCACTTGGAACATATGCCAAAGATCTCGGCCGTGTGCCCGACGTCGCGGAATCCAAACTCTTCAGCCATTGTCTTGGCCCACTTTTCAATTGCGCCACCTTCTATTTCAACTGTGTCGCCACAGCTCTTGCACACTAAGTGATGATGATGTGTATCTCCGCATAAACGGTAAATAGCTTCCCCATCTTCGCGCCGCAGAAGGTCGACGATCTTGTCATCAACTAAAGACTGCAATGCGCGATATACCGTTGTTAAACCAATTCCATCGCCTTCTCGGCGCAAAATTTGATGAAGCTCTTGAGCGCTGGCAAAACCACCAGTTCGCTCAAGAACTGCAATCAATTTGATGTCAGATTTATTCATCTTCTGAGTGCTGATGTCCCTCTTCTTCATGTCCCTCTTCTTCATGTACGCCTTCTTCATGCCCATCTTCTTGATGAATCTCTTGTCCTGATCCATGAGCATGCGCGTCACCTGAATGTAGGTATGCAACCAAACCCCACATGATTAGCACACCCGAAATAGTTGCAACCATCGTCAATCGTGATGAATGACGTGAATGTGCTTCAGGCAAGATGTGGGATGTAGCAAGATAGATGACGATTCCAGAGAAAGCAGCAAGGTATAGCGCGATCAAGTTATTGCTCAATACCAAGGTGCTTCCTAGCGCTGCACCTGAAACACGTGCTAATGCATCAACACCTAGTAAACCAATGCTCTTCTTTCCCCACAAGCCAGATTTGATCATGAAGGAAACGGTGTTCAGACCATCGCTAAATGCGTGAACAAGTAATGCAATAAAGACCGCAAGGCCTAAATCAGAGCTGACTTTAAATGCGACACCTAGTGCTAATCCATCAAGAAAAACATGGCCACCCATTGCGATTGCGCCAAAGGCACCAGTGAAGTTATGTGAGTGCTTGTGGTCATGCCCGTAATCAGATTCAGCGGGCTCGTGAGAACCAAAGATTCGCTCGTAGAAATGCAGCAGTAAGAAACCACCGATTAAAGCGATTGAAACAGTTGGGGCATGGAGAAACTCTTGAGTTCCGAGTTCAAAAACTTCGGGCAAAAGATCAAAAGCAACAAGACCAAGTAAAAGTCCGGCTGATAAACCAAGAACCAGGTGGAGGCGATCCTTTGCCTTCAGGGCCAAAGCCCCGCCGGCAAAAGTTGAGAGAGCGGTGAGTGCTGCAAGGATGATGGCTATATTCATGTCAGGACAGTATCACAAAAATGGAAATGATTATCATTTCCAAATCTAAGCCGATACGCTCAGCCCATGCTCGCAATAGCCCGTTTTAACGTTGCCCTGGGCAATGCCGCACATTTTGAGGCAGAGCTTTCAGTTGCCTTGGATGCGCTGGCCCAATGCGCCGGCTATATCAAAGGTGAAATTGGTCAAAACCTAGATGAGAGCTCACTGTGGACATTAGTGACTCATTGGGAAAACGTGGGCTCATATCGCAGAGCGCTGAGCAATATCAACGTAAAGATGAATGCGATTCCACTACTTGCACAGGCAATAGATGAGCCAGGTGCATATGAAAGGCCGTACTCAGAGTAAAATTTAGGCACGGAAGTAACACCAGTTGCTTTTCGCCGACAGCCAGCCGGACGGAGAATATTGTGGCAACGGATCGTTTAGAAAATATCGTTGGATTATCAAAGCGCCGAGGATTTGTTTTTCCTTCCTCTGAAATTTATGGCGGACTTCGAGCATCGTGGGACTACGGCCCATTAGGTGTTGAGTTAAAAAATAACGTTAAACGCCAGTGGTGGAAGTCCATGGTCACAGGCCGCGAAGATGTTGTCGGTCTTGATTCATGTGTGATTTTGGCAAAGGAAGTCTGGGAAGCATCCGGACACGTTGCAACATTTAGTGATCCACTCACAGAGTGCACCGCATGCCATAAGCGCTATCGCGCCGATCACCTAGAAGAGGCATATGAAGCAAAGCATAAAAAAGCTCCAGCATCTCTTGCCGATATCAACTGTCCGGCATGTGGCAACAAAGGTCAGTTCACTGAACCCAAACAATTTAGCGGAATGCTCAAGACATACCTTGGACCAGTTGAAGATGAATCAGGGCTAGCGTTTTTGCGTCCTGAAACTGCGCAAGGAATCTTTATTAACTTTGATCAGGTTATGACCACATCTCGAAAGAAGCCACCCTTTGGTATTGGTCAGATTGGTAAGTCTTTCCGCAATGAAATCACTCCAGGAAACTTTATTTTCCGCACACGTGAGTTTGAGCAGATGGAGATGGAATTCTTCGTAGTTCCAGGAACGGATGAAGAGTGGCACCAATACTGGATTGATACGCGTATGGCTTGGTATACCGGTCTTGGAATTAACCCAGATCGTTTACGAGTTTATGATCATCCCAAAGAGAAGTTGTCGCACTATTCAAAGCGCACAGCAGATATTGAATACAAGTTTGAGTTTGCCGGAACCGAGTGGGGCGAGCTAGAGGGTATTGCTAATCGCACAGATTTTGATCTCAAAGCTCACTCAGCAGCATCTGGAAAAGACTTGTCCTACTTTGATCAAGAAAAAGGAGAGCGTTGGACTCCTTATGTGATTGAGCCTGCAGCAGGTGTTGATCGCTGCACGCTGACTTTCTTGATGGATGCATTCACTGAAGATGAAGCACCTAATAGCAAGGGTGAAATGGAAAAGCGTGCGGTGTTAAAGCTTGATCACCGTTTGGCACCAATCAAGGTTGCTGTTCTTCCACTATCACGTAACGCTGATTTATCACCTAAAGCCAGAGATCTAGCCGCACAACTTCGTAAGAACTGGGCAATTGATTTTGATGACTCAGGTGCTATCGGTCGTCGTTATCGCCGACAAGATGAAATCGGCACTCCTTACTGCATCACTATTGATTTTGAGACCTTAGAGGATCATGCAGTAACAATTCGCGATCGCGACACAATGGCGCAAGAACGTATCGCCCTTGATCAGGTTGAAGCTTGGTTGGCACCGCGATTACTAGGCTGCTAAAACCTCTCCTTCTGCCACTAGCAAGTGGTGATCATTTAATTGATCCACCCGTAGTTCTAGCTCCCATGGCAGGAATTACCAACGCACCTTTTCGCACGCTTTGTCGTGAACAAGGTGCTGGTCTTTTCGTATCTGAGATGGTCACAGCGCGTGCATTAATTGAACGTCGTCCAGAAACAATGCGCATGATTGTTCCGGGCAAAGATGAATGGCCTCGATCTGTTCAGCTCTATAGCGTTGATCCAACAACAATGCGGGCTGCAGTAACAATGCTGGGTAAGGAAAATTTAGCTGATCACATTGATATGAACTTTGGTTGCCCGGTGCCGAAAGTAACAAGAAAGGGTGGGGGAGCAGCCCTTCCCTATAAGCGCAAACTATTTTCAAATATTGTTCAAGCAGCAGTTGAAGCAGCAAAACCTTTTGGGATTCCAGTGACTGTGAAGATGCGAATAGGCATTGATACAGATCACCACACGTATTTAGAAGCAGCGCAATCTGCTGCAGATTTAGGTGTTGCCTGGGTTGCATTGCATGCACGCACCGCGGCGCAGATGTATGAAGGCAAAGCAGATTGGTCTGCAATTGCCAGATTAGTTGAGCATTTAAAGCCAAGTGGAGTACCGGTTTTAGGCAATGGAGATATTTGGTCTGGCAATGACGCCGTAGAAATGGTCAAGCAGACTGGATGCGCCGGTGTGGTTGTTGGTCGTGGGTGTTTAGGAAGACCCTGGTTGTTTACAGATTTAGTAAGTGCACTTGAAGGTGGAGAAAAGGAGATACTTCCTAACCTTCACCAGGTGCGTGAAGTGATGTTTAGGCATGCAAATCTCATCGTTGAATATTTAGAGTCTGAAGATCGTGGGATGCGCGATATGCGAAAGCACATGGCCTGGTATTTAAAGGGCTTTAGAGTTGCCCGCGAAATTCGCCATGATTTAGGAATGGTTTCTTCACTTGAAGAGATGCGTGCATTACTTGATCAATTAGAAGATCAGCCATATCCAGTTGAAGTGGGCGATAAGCCACGTGGTCGCACAAGTCATGGCCGCCCACCAACTTTGCCGGATGGTTGGCTAGATGATCCTGACGAACTAGTTCATGTTGAACTAGAGGATGCATTTTCGGGCGGTTAAATGTTTCTCTTTAGATGGATTCGTCGCACAATCACAGTCATTGTTGTTATAGCTTTGATTGCACCTGGCTATGCCGTTTCTCAAGTCTGGCGTGCTGCAAAGAATCCAATTGTGCGAAACGCTGATGTGATTGTTGTCTTAGGAGCTGCGCAGTTAGACGGGCGACCAGGAGAAGCACTTGAAGCACGTTTGATTGAAGCAAAAAGAATATTTGATTTAGGGTATGCACCAACAATTATTACTGTGGGCGCTGGTGCACCTGGTGATCGCACGACCGAAGCAGCTTCAGGAAAGTATTGGCTTCGAACAAATGGCATACCTTCAAAGAAGATAACTGCAATTGAAGAAGGTAGAGATACGTTAGATAGCACTAAAGCATATGCAGCTGTAATGAAGAAGCGATATGTCAGCGATGTCATCATTGTTACAGATCCTTATCACTGCAAACGTGCAATGACTATGGCAAATGATCAAGGTGTAGTGAGCACTTGTTCACCGGTGCGAACTGGCCCCAATACGATTTCTGCCTCAAGTTATAAGTATTTATTGCGCGAAGCTGGGGCGTATTTGGTGCATATAACTGTGGGCCGGCGAGGCATTAAAGTCAGTGATCATTTACCCGGTGCTGACATCCTCACTAAGGTTATGCCGTGACCTATAGCCAGCATGATCAAGAGCGATTTCTTGATGAACCAGCAAAGCGTGCTGGGCGAACAGAGTTCATGCGCGATCGTGCAAGAGTCATTCATTCAGCAGCACTTCGACGCTTAGCTGCAAAGACACAAGTAGCAGTGCCTTGGGAGAATGATTTTCAGCGCACTCGTCTGTCTCACTCTTTAGAGTGCGCACAAATTGGCCGCGAACTTGGTGAATCACTGGGTGCAGATCCAGATTTGCAAGACACAGCTTGTCTTGCCCACGACTTAGGTCATCCACCTTTTGGTCACAACGGTGAAGAAGCACTCGCGCAGATTGCATCAGAGTTTGGTGGCTTTGAAGGAAACGCCCAAAGCTTTCGCTTGTTGGTGCGCCTTGAAGCAAAGACTGTTGATAGCGATGGCAAAAGTGTCGGTCTTAATTTAACAAGAGCATCGCTAGATGGGGCTACGAAGTATCCATGGCCACGTTCACAAAATCCGCGCAAGTTTGGTGTTTATGATGATGACGTTGAAGTATTTAACTGGATGCGAACTGGTGCGCCTATTGATAAGAAATGTATTGAAGCCCAGATTATGGATTGGTCAGATGATTGCGCCTACTCCGTGCATGATCTAGAAGATGCGATTTTTGCTAATCAAGTATCGGTAAAGAATTTTGAAAGAGATTTTGAAGATCTCTATGTAGTAATGGTCCGCGACTATGGAAGTGATGCTT
>JBEATO010000086.1:0-3422 GCA_041161945.1 Actinomycetota bacterium | reverse complement strand
CTGCATCTGCTTTTTCTCCGTTAGCAAAAACCAAAACGCGAGCAGTCTTACCTGTTCCGTGTGGCAAGTTAACAGTTGAGCGGATCGCTTGATCGGCCTTCTTTGGGTCAACGCCAAGTACTAAAGCAACTTCTACAGAAGCGTTGTACTTAACTGTTGATGTTTCTTTGGCAAGTGTTACTGCCTCGAGTGGTGTGTAAAGGTGATCCTTGATTACCTTTGCTGCAGCCTCGTTATATTTCTTTGAGCGCTTCATTTCTTCCTCATTCTTTCTTAGGTTGTGGTTAGCGAACCAGCGCGGTTCTCCCACATCTTCTTCTCACTCTGAGAAGAAGAATTCTTTATTTATCCGTTAGTTGTGATTCCCATTGATCTGGCTGTTCCAGCAATGATCTTTGAAGCGGCATCGATGTCATTTGCGTTTAGATCTGACATCTTAAGCTTTGCGATTTCAGCAACTTGAGCCATGGTGATGTTTGCAACCTTGGTCTTGTGTGGAACTGCAGATCCCTTTTCAACGCCAGCAGCCTTCAAGATCAAACGTGATGCTGGAGGTGTCTTAGTGATGAAAGTGAATGAGCGATCCTCGTAGACAGTGATCTCTACAGGAATGATCTGGCCCTTTTGAGCTTCAGTCGCAGCGTTGTATGCCTTGACGAACTCCATGATGTTGACACCATGCTGACCGAGTGCAGGACCTACTGGTGGAGCAGGTGTTGCTGCGCCAGCCTGGATCTGCAACTTAATGAATCCGGTTACCTTCTTCTTTGGTGCCATTTCTTTTCCTCTTTTTGTCTTCTAGTAGTTCTTAATTAAATCTTTTGTACTTGCGCGAATGAAAGTTCAACAGGGGTTTCACGTCCGAAGATAGAGACAAGAACCTTGAGTTTTGCCTGCTCTGGCATGATCTCTGAGATCGATGCTGGAAGGGTTGCAAAAGGACCATCCATAACTGTGACTGATTCGCCAACTTCAAAGTCGATAAGGCGAATATCTACCTTGTCAGACTTCTTAACTGGACGTGGTGCAAGAATCTTCTCAACTTCATCCATGCTCAATGGGCTTGGGTGATGTGCATTGCCAACGAAGCCTGTAACACCAGGAGTGTTACGAACTGCTGACCATGACTCGTCAGTGAGATCCATGCGAACTAAAACATAGCCAGGGTAGATGTTGCGCTTAACCATCTTGAACTGACCGTTCTTTAGCTCCTTCACTTCTTCTTCAGGAACTTCAATCTGGAAAATGTAATCTTCCATGTTGAGGGACTGAATACGGGTTTGAAGGTTGCCCTTTACTTTCTTCTCATAGCCCGCATAAGAGTGGACTACATACCAATCGCCCAACGCTGTGCGAAGTGTGCGACGGAATTCTGCATTTGGGTCATTCTCATCTGACTCGATATCGCCATCTTCATCAGATGCCAATGCCAATTCAGGCTCAGTTGATGAAACTACTTCAGCAACGATTTCTTCAACTACCTCAACGACAGGTGTTGCAATCTCGCTAGCTGATGCTGCCAGCGCAGCCTCGAAGGCGTCTGCTTTGGTCTCTTCGCTCATGATCTTCCTTTACCCAAATACCCAGAAGACGATCTTTGTAAGAACAAGATCGAGCAATGAAACAACAGCAATAACGAATGTTACGAAAACCAAAACCACGGCTGTGTAGGTGGTTAACTGATTACGTGTTGGCCAAACAACTTTGGTGAGTTCGTTAACAACTTGGCGGTAAAAAAGACCGACGCGCGCAAATAGACCGAGTTTCTCGGCAACTTGTTCGTGTGACTCGCTCATCGTCGTTCCTTTCGTTTAGTACTTCAGGTAAAACACTGTGCAGGGCAGGAGGGACTCGAACCCCCAACCGGCCGCTTTGGAGACGGCAACTCTAGCCAATTGAGCTACTGCCCTTCGCGAGAGCATGGCAAAACCATAGGGAAAAGCAAACCCTCGTGAGCGTCGAAGTGTAGAGGCAAGGTGGGGTTCAGGTCTAACTCGCGCCTGAAATACGGCAGACTTACGCCTATGACTCCACGTATCTCAGCCCGTATCGCAGCTATCGCAGAATCAGCCACTTTGGCCGTTGATGCAAAAGCAAAGGCGCTCAAAGCAGCTGGTCGTCCAGTAATTGGCTTTGGTGCAGGTGAACCAGATTTCCCAACACCTGATTACATCGTTGAAGCAGCAGCTGCTGCCACAAAGGTTGTAGCAAATCATCGCTACACACCAACACCAGGTTTGCCAGATCTACGCGAAGCGATCGTTGCTAAGACCAAGCGTGATAGCAACTACGACATCACCGTTGACCAAGTACTTGTAACAAATGGTGGAAAGCAGTCTGTGTATCAAGCATTTGCAACAATTATTGATCCAGGCGATGAAGTACTACTTCCATCACCATTTTGGACTACATACCCAGAGTGCATCAAATTAGCTGGTGGAGTATCTGTTGAAGTCTTTGCTGATGAAACCCAAAACTATTTAGTCTCAGTTGAACAACTAGAGGCTGCTCGCACGCCAAAAACTAAGGCGCTACTTTTCTGTTCTCCATCAAACCCAACAGGTTCTGTTTATTCAGCAGAGCAAGTTAAAGCAATTGGTGAATGGGCTGTTAAGAACAACATCTGGATCATTAGCGATGAAATTTATGAGCACTTGCTATATGACGGTGCAAAGGCACCTTCACTTCCAGTTGTAGTCCCAGCGCTGGCAGATACATGCATCATCATTAACGGAGTTGCAAAGACGTATGCAATGACTGGTTGGCGCGTGGGTTGGATGATTGGACCAAAAGATGTCATCAAGGCAGCTACCAACTTGCAATCACATCTATCGTCAAATGTTTCCAATGTTTCACAGCGCGCAGCAATTGCTGCAGTGACTGGAAACCTTGATGCCGTCCACACAATGGGTGAAGCATTTAACCGTCGTCGTAAGTTAATTGTTGATCTTCTCAATGAGATTCCAGGATTTGAGTGCCCAACACCTACCGGTGCTTTCTATGTATACCCCATCAGTTAAGGGTGTATTAGGTAAAACAATCCGTGGAAAAACACCCACAACATCTGCAGAATTAGCAACGTTGTTACTCGAAGAGGTTGAAGTTGCTGCTGTGCCAGGAGAAGCTTTTGGTCCATCTGGATACCTGCGCTTTTCATATGCAACAAGTGATGAAGATATTGTTGAAGGAATTGGCCGAATCAAGAAGCTACTTACAGAAGGTTAAATCTCGATCCCAATCAGATTTACCTCTGCTTCAAGGGTTATTCCAAATATCTCTTTAACGTGATCTCGTGCGCGTTTTGCAAGCTCTGCAATATCCGCAGCTGTTGCATCTCCAGAGTTAGTCAATGCCAGCACATGCTTCGATGAAATTCGTGCGCCACCAACTTCATCACCCTTGTGCATTCCTGCATTTTCAAT
>JBEATO010000093.1:0-6819 GCA_041161945.1 Actinomycetota bacterium | reverse complement strand
GTCGCGTAGTTACTACTGGTGGAAAAGCAGCCTCAGGTCGCCCAGAACTTATGGGTATCACTAAGGCATCACTTGCAACTGAGTCATGGTTGTCAGCTGCTTCATTCCAGGAAACAACTCGAGTTCTAACCGATGCGGCCCTTTCAGAGAAGAGTGATCCATTGCTGGGCTTAAAGGAGAACGTCATCATCGGTAAGTTGATTCCAGCAGGTACTGGTCTTGCTCGTTACCGCAACATTCGTGTTGAGCCAACAGAGGAAGCTAAGGCCGCTGTTTATGCAGCTTATGATGAATATGACTTCACACCATTTGACCAACAGGGTTCAGGTGAGGCAGTTCGTCTTGATGAGGTTGAAATCCCTCGTTAAAAGATAAGTAATAGAAAGGGCTCCCTTCGGGGAGCCTTTTTTATTACACTCACACAATGACTAACGATGAGAAATTCCATGTGCAGCGCCACTCTGATCGAGAAGTCCAGGATCGCTTAAACATTAACGAGCTACTAGATAGTCAATACGTAGCACACGTTGGCTTCATCGATCCAGATATCAATTCACCTTTTGTTGTCCCTATGGGCTTTGCTAGAGATGAGAACCGAATTTTGATTCACGGTTCAACCGGCTCTCGCATCATGATGGCAATTGCTAAGGAGATCGATCTTTGTGTCACGATCACTCAACTCAATGCCATCGTCGTTGCCCGCTCTGCTTTTAACTCATCGATGAACTATGAATCAGTCATGATCTTTGGCAAAGCACGGGTATTAAAGGAAGATGAAAAAGATGTTGCACTAGAGCGCATAACAACAAAGCTTGTTCCAGGTCTGTGGGAATACGGACGCACGATGACTAAAAAGGAATCAGCGGCAACAATGATTGTTGAGTTATCCCTAGATAAGCTTTCAGCTAAGGCCCGCTCTGGTGATCCATCCGATGATGAAGAAGATGTAAACCTTCCTCTCTGGGCAGGAATCATCCCGCTTAGAACTGTTCAAGAGAGTGCAATCACTGCCAAAAATGCAGCTGGAATAGCCGTTCCGCCACATATTAAGTAGTTACTTACGCAGGTTAGCCAATCGTGCCAGGATTGGTGGGTGTGAATAGTGCACGGCAACATAAACCGGGTGTGGGTTTAAGTTAGAGAGTGATTCACGAGAGAGTTTCTTCAGGGCGCTGTGCATGTGATCGCGTGCACCTGGATATGTGTCAATTGAATACTGATCTGCTTGATATTCATTGTGGCGTGAGAATGAGTTATTAATCAAGCCCAGCACTGTTGAAACAGGGCTAAAGAGCAAGAAAAAGGCGAGCATTGATAAGTGGAAACTTGGCGTATCTGAGCCAAGGGCCTTAGAAAGATTTGGATTACCTAGCAACCAACCCATGAGTGAGAAGATGATGAGGGTTTGCAGATTGCTAAAAGCAAACATTGTGTAAACATGCTTGCGCTTGTAGTGGCCAACTTCGTGGGCCAAGACTGCAACAGTTTCTTGTACGGTGAGTTTTTCAATCAAGGTGTCATAGAGGCCAATGATTTTAACTTTGCCCATTCCAGAAAAGAATGCATTGAGTTTGGTTGAACGCTTTGATGCATCCATCTCATAGAGCTTAGAAAGTGGGAAGCCTTGCTTCTGGCAATAATCCTCCACTGCAGTACGCAGTTCACCTTCAGGCAAGGGCTTTAACTTATTAAACATTGGCAAGAAGATGCGTGTGCCAAAGACAAACATAAACAATGAGAAGGCAGCAAAGAGAGCCCACGCGATAATCCAGAACTGACTTTGCAGTTCTTGATAGATCCAGGCAACGGCATAGAGCAGAGGCAATCCAACGGCTAGTGAAATAAGTAGTTGCTTGATTGCATCTTGGAAAAACAGCTTCTTTGTTGATTTATTGAAACCAAATTTTTCTTCAATCACAAAAGTTGAGTAATACGCTGATGGCAGGTTGGCAATGGTTGAAAAGGCGATCAATATGGCTATAAAAACCACGGTAATGAGCAGGTTGTTGCTCAAACGATCGCGCAGCTGGGCATCGAGCCATGAGAACCAACCTAAAATGATGGCGGCCAGGATGACCACGGTGCTGATCAGGGTGGTGAGCATTTCAAAGCGGTATTTGTCGGTGCCATAGGCCATGGATTTGGCATATTCATCGGGGTTGAAGATCTCGGCACCCTCTGGGCTAATTGGCTGGTTCTTTGAGCGCTCATTGAGGTAGTTGATTACCATTCCGGCGCTGAAATCAATAAGGACAAATAGGACAATTCCCAGGAGTAGCAGATCTGATGTGGTCATGAGCGCAATTATGGGGGATTGGGCCCCGACACGCCCGGATGTGAAAAACCACGCCTTTGCCCAAAATCTAGGGGATTAAAGGAGTAAAAGGGCGATTTGCCTCGCATGAGCCCGCTGGGTTACCCTTCGCGTCTGCTCTTTTTTAGAGCTTTGTTGTCTGTGCTGTAAATAAGTTGAAAAACTATTTGCAACATCTATGCGAAGCGGGTGCAACACACCCGACCGCGTGGGTCGGCAATTGAGCGTGAATGAAGATCAGTAACGAAGTTACGAATGGAGATGAAGTGCCAACAATTCAACAGCTAGTTCGTCGTGGTCGCGCAGAAAAGATCACGAAGACAAGCACACCTGCACTTAAGGGTTCACCACAACGACGCGGTGTTTGCACACGCGTTTATACAACAACCCCTAAGAAACCAAACTCTGCTCTTCGCAAGGTTGCACGTGTACGTCTTACTAGTGGCATGGAAGTCACTGCATACATTCCAGGTGAAGGTCACAACTTGCAAGAGCACTCCATTGTTCTTGTACGTGGTGGTCGTGTAAAAGATTTGCCTGGTGTTCGTTACAAGATCATTCGCGGATCACTAGATACACAAGGTGTTAAGAACCGTAAGCAATCACGTTCTCGTTACGGTACTAAGAGAGAGAAGAAGGCTAGCTAATGCCACGTAAAGGTCCGGTAGTTAAGTCTCCAGTTGTTTCAGATCCTGTTTACAACTCACCAGTTGTTACTGCGCTAATTAACCGTGTATTGCTTAGCGGTAAGCGTTCAACAGCTGAGTCAATTGTTTACGATGCTCTAGAAGGTTGCCGCAAGAAGACTGACGTAGATCCACTTATTACTTTGAAGCGCGCGCTAGATAACATCAAGCCAGCAGTTGAAGTACGTTCACGCCGCGTTGGTGGAGCTACATACCAGGTACCTGTTGAAGTTAAAGCAGGCCGTTCAACAACTTTGGCACTTCGCTGGTTAATCGACTACTCACGCTCACGTCGTGAAAAGTCAATGGCAGAGCGTCTAACTAATGAATTAATCGATGCAAGCAATGGTCTTGGTGCTGCTGTAAAGCGTCGCGAAGACACTCACAAGATGGCTGAAGCTAACAAGGCTTTTGCTCACTACCGCTGGTAATCACTAACTAACCCGAAGAATTTAGAAACGACGAGAAGAGGAATATAAGTGTCAGCAGTAGAGAACATCGATCTAGCTACGGTTCGCAATATCGGAATCATGGCTCACATCGACGCGGGCAAAACCACTACTACTGAGCGCATCCTTTTCTACACAGGTATTAACTACAAGATCGGTGAAGTGCACGAAGGTGCTGCAACGATGGACTGGATGGAGCAGGAGCAAGAGCGCGGTATCACTATTACTTCTGCTGCAACTACTTGTATGTGGGATAAGCATCTGATCAACATTATTGACACACCAGGTCACGTGGACTTCACAGTTGAAGTAGAGCGTTCCCTCCGTGTTCTAGATGGTGCAGTAGCAGTATTCGATGGCGTTGCAGGTGTTGAGCCACAATCAGAAACAGTATGGCGTCAAGCAGATCGTTACTCAGTTCCTCGTATTTGTTTTATTAACAAGCTAGACCGCACAGGTGCTTCATTTGATAAGTGCGTAGGCATGATCAAGGATCGCCTCAATGCAGTTGCATTAGTTCTACAACTTCCAATCGGTAACGAATCAGATTTCCTTGGAGTAGTTGACCTCATTGCAATGAAGGCGCTGACATGGCGCGGAGAAACACAAAAGGGCGAAGATTACGCAATCGAAGAGATTCCAGCTGATATGGCTGATAAGTGCAAGCAAGCTCGTCATGACTTGATTGAAACACTTGCTGAAAATGATGACGTTGTTATGGAGAAGTACCTAGAAGGTGCTGAACTCTCAGATGTTGAAATTATTGCTGGTATCCGCCGTGCAACTCTTGCTGCAAAGCTAACTCCAGTACTCACTGGTTCAGCTTTCAAGAACAAGGGTGTTCAGCCAATGCTTGATGCAGTAGTTCGCTACTTGCCAAGCCCACTAGATGTTGAATCAATCGTCGGTACAGATATGAACAACGCTGAGGTTGAGGTTATCCGTCACCCTGAGAACAAGGAGCCATTTGCTGCTCTTGCTTTCAAGATCATGACTGACCCACACCTAGGAAAGCTCACATTCATCCGCGTTTATTCAGGTGTTCTACAAACTGGCTCAACAATCCTTAACTCAAACAAGGATCGCAAAGAGCGCATCGGAAAGATCTACCAGATGCACGCCAACAAGCGCGAAGAGCGTGACAACGTTGGTGCAGGAATGATCGTTGCTGTTATGGGTCTTAAGGACACTACAACAGGTGAAACTCTCTGTGATCCAGCTAAGCCAGTAGTGCTTGAATCAATGGATTTCCCAGCTCCAGTTATCTCTGTTGCTATTGAGCCAAAGACAAAGGGTGACCAAGAAAAACTTGGCGTTGCTATTCAGCGTCTTTCTGAAGAAGATCCAACTTTCCACGTTAATACTGACGAAGAAACAGGCCAGACAATCATCGCGGGTATGGGTGAACTTCACCTTGAAATCCTTGTTGATCGTATGCGCCGTGAGTTCAAGGTTGAAGCAAATGTTGGTAAGCCACAGGTTGCTTACCGCGAAACATTGCGCAAAGCCGTTGCTCGTCACGATTACACACACAAGAAGCAGACTGGTGGTTCTGGACAGTTTGCAAAGATTCAAATTGCTGTTGAGCCACTTCCAACTGGCGAAGTTGAAGGCGGATATGAATTCGTAAATAAGGTCACTGGAGGCCGCGTTCCACGCGAGTACATCCCTTCAGTTGATGCAGGGTGTAAGGAAGGTATGGCTGCTGGTCCACTAGCTGGCTACCCAATTACAGATGTACGAGTAACTCTTCTTGATGGCGCGTATCACGATGTTGACTCATCGGAGCTCGCTTTCAAGATTGCTGGACTAGCAGCGTTTAAGGAAGCAGCAAAACTTGCTGATCCTGCGATTCTAGAACCAGTGATGAGAGTCGAAGTTGTTACCCCTGAAGACTTCATGGGTGATGTCATCGGCGATCTCAACAGTCGTCGTGGTCAAATCCAGGCCATGGATGAGCGGTCAGGTGCCCGCGTTGTTAGGGCGCTAGTTCCATTGTCAGAGATGTTCGGCTATGTCGGAGATCTTCGCTCTAGAACTCAAGGTCGCGCGAGCTATTCAATGGAGTTCGATTCGTATGCCGAAGTACCTGGCAACGTAGCGAAAGAAATCATTGCAAAAGTTCGAGGCGAATAACCCTAATAAAAAGCACAACCCCTAATAACTAAGCACTAGTAAACGAAAGAGGAAACAAAAATGGCAAAAGCCAAGTTTGAGCGCACGAAGCCGCACGTTAACATCGGCACCATCGGTCACATTGACCACGGTAAGACAACTCTTACTGCGGCAATTTCCAAGGTGCTTCATGACAAGTACCCAACACTTAATGCAGCAACAGCTTTCTCTGATATCGATAAGGCACCAGAAGAGCGTCAACGCGGAATTACAATCTCTATCGCTCACATTGAGTACCAGACAGAGAAGCGTCACTACGCACACGTTGACTGCCCAGGCCACGCTGACTACATCAAGAACATGATCACTGGAGCTGCACAGATGGATGGAGCAATCCTCGTCGTAGCTGCTACAGATGGTCCAATGCCACAGACAAAGGAGCACGTTCTCCTTGCTCGTCAGGTAGGCGTTCCATCAATCGTTGTTGCACTTAATAAGTCAGACATGGTTGATGACGAAGAAATTCTTGAACTCGTTGAAATGGAAGTTCGCGAACTTCTATCTAAGTACGAGTTCCCAGGAGATGACACTCCAATCGTTCGCATCTCAGCACTTAAGGCTCTCGAAGGAGATGCTGCTTGGGCAGAGAAGATCGTTGAGCTCATGGATGCAGTAGATGCATTTATTCCTCAGCCAGCTCGCGAAATCGACAAGCCATTCCTTATGCCAGTTGAAGACGTTTTCACAATCACAGGTCGTGGAACAGTTATCACTGGTCGTATTGAGCGCGGCATCGTGAAGGTCAACGAAGAAGTTGAAATCGTTGGTATCCGCGAGCTCGCACAAAAGACAACAGTTACAGGCGTTGAAATGTTCCGTAAGTTGCTCGACGAAGGTCAAGCAGGCGAGAACGTTGGACTTCTACTTCGTGGTCTAAAGCGTGAAGATGTTGAGCGCGGCCAGGTTGTTTGCAAGCCAGGTTCAATCACACCTCACACTGAGTTTGATGCATCTGCATACATCCTTTCAAAGGATGAAGGCGGACGTCACACACCATTCTTCAATAACTACCGTCCACAGTTCTACTTCCGTACAACTGACGTGACTGGTGTTGTAACTCTTCCAGCAGGAACCGAAATGGTTATGCCTGGCGATAACACTGAAATGTCAGTAACACTGATTCAGCCAATCGCAATGGAAGAAGGACTTCGCTTCGCAATCCGTGAAGGTGGCCGCACAGTAGGTGCTGGTCGCG
>JBEATO010000063.1:0-2658 GCA_041161945.1 Actinomycetota bacterium | reverse complement strand
GGATTTCATTGGGTAATCCTCTCAGGTCGCCGCAGGTGGTGCGAACAAATTAGAATGAAGCCATTAGCCCCCTCCCTTTTGGGAACGGGGCCTAACGGCGTTTATTGGGAGGTGTACTTATGCGTGGCTTAATTTCTTCGCTGCCAACGCAGTTAGAGGCATCTCATATCGTGGCACCTTCACCGATATATCCATTTCTATTGGCAGCTCGCGCTGCCGATCACCCTTTACTTGTTGTTACTAGTTCTAGCCGCAGCAGTGAAGATCTTGTTAATGAACTTAGTGAACTACATTCCAATGTTGTTGAGTTTCCTGCATGGGAAACCCTGCCGCATGAGCGCTTGAGCCCACGAAGTGACACTGTTGCTAAGAGAATTCAAACTCTCTATGAGTTAGAGAAGAAACAATCTGTATTTCCAATTGTTGTTACACCTGTTCGAGGAGCAATTCACCGCATTATTGCAACTCTTGGTAAAGATGCACTTCTAGTTTTGGAAATTGGCAAAGAACAATCCTTAGATGAACTTGTTCGACACCTCTCAACACTTGCTTACAACCGTACAGATTTAGTCGAGCGTAGAGGTGAATTTGCAGTGCGCGGTGGAATCGTAGATTTGTTCCTACCGCTGGCAGATTATCCAATCCGTATCGATTTCTTTGGTGATGAGATTGAAGATATGAGCTACTTTGAAGTTGCTGACCAACGCACCTTTAAGCCTGTTGTCGGTGCCATACAGATTTATCCTTGCCGAGAACTTCTCATTACGAAAGAAATTCGACACCGTGCAATTGAACTAAAGGATTCTTTGCCGGCAGCTGCAGAGCTTCTAGAAAAGATTAGCGAAGGCATGAGTTTTGAAGGCATGGAATCACTCATTCCCTTGCTTATTGATGAGACTGAAACGATTATTTCTAGAATGCCAGCAAATACTCAAGTTATCTTTATAGATGAAGAGCGGATTAAATCAAGAGCTGCCGATTTACTCGCAACTAATGAAGAATTCTTAAATGCATCATGGAGTAATGCAGCACATGGGGCAGTGGCACCTATTCATGATGGCTCTGGAACATATATGTCGTGGGAAGAGCTAAGCGCTGAAATTTCTGAACACAAGGTGGCCACAGGTTCACTCTCCCCATTTGGTAGTGATTTAGCCGATGACACAGAGTTCTTGGACTACAACGCGATAGATCCGATGCGTGGAGATATTGAGCGCACTATTGAACAACTGCGAAATGCTGTGGAATCTCATTTCACAGTGGTCTTTGCAACTCATGGTCACGGAATGCTTGAGAGATATGCAGGAATATTTAGATCTGCTGACTTACCAGTGCAGATAAATGAGAAATTACTAGCTGCTCCTACAAAAGGAACAATTCACTTAACAACCTCAATCATTGCTCATGGTTTTGAAAGCGCAGCCCACCAAATCCTGTTTATAACTGAGCGGGATTTAACTGGCAGTAAGGGAAGTGTTAAAGATTCAGAGCGCATGCCAACAAAGCGCAAGCAGGCAATTGATCCACTAGAGCTTCGTGCTGGGGACTTTGTCGTGCATGAACAACATGGAATTGGACGCTATGTTGAATTACTAGAGCGCACAGTTGCTGGGGTAACCCGCGAATACTTAATCATTGAATATGCGCCAGCTAAACGTGGACAACCCGGAGATCGCATATTTGTTCCAACAGATGCACTTGAGCAAGTAAGTAAGTATGTGGGTGGTGAAACACCCACCGTGCACCGTATTGGTAGTGGTGAATGGCAAAAAGCTAAGGGCCGTGCACGCAAAGCTGTGCGCCAAATTGCAGGCGAACTTATTCGTTTATATGCAGCGCGCACTAGTTCTCCTGGCTTCGCTTTCTCACCTGACACACCTTGGCAGAGGGAGCTAGAAGACTCTTTTTCTTATATTGAAACACCAGATCAACTCTCAACAATCAATGATGTGAAAGCAGATATGGAGCGTCCCTATCCGATGGATCGCATCATCTGTGGTGATGTGGGTTATGGAAAGACTGAGATTGCAATCCGTGCAGCATTTAAAGCTGTGCAAGATGGAAAGCAAGTAGCAGTCCTTGTCCCAACAACGTTACTGGTTCAACAACACACAAAGACATTTGCTGAGCGGTATGCAGGTTTTCCATTAAAGGTTGCAGGAATGTCTCGTTTTAACAGCGCCAAAGAGAGCAAAGAGGTTATTGATGGTCTAGCGGCAGGAACTGTTGATGTTGTTGTTGGAACCCACCGAATTCTCTCTAATGATGTGGCCTTTAAAGATCTAGGTCTAGTCATCGTGGATGAAGAACAGCGCTTTGGTGTGGAGCAAAAAGAGTCACTCAAGAAGCTGCGCACCACAGTGGACGTATTAGCTATGTCGGCTACACCTATTCCCCGAACTCTTGAGATGGCAGTAACTGGCATCCGTGAAATGTCCACGATTACTACACCACCAGAAGAGCGCCACCCCATCCTTACTTACGTGGGCCCAGCAGAAGAAGCTCAAATAACGGCAGCTATTCACCGTGAACTTCTGCGTGATGGGCAGATCTTCTATTTACATAATCGCGTTGAGAGCATTGATAGAGCTGCATCTAGATTGCAGGAGTTAGTTCCTGAGGCACGCATTCGTGTGGCACACGGTCAGATGAGTGAAG
>JBEATO010000047.1:0-7687 GCA_041161945.1 Actinomycetota bacterium | reverse complement strand
CTAAGCGTCGATATGTTCGCGATCAATCTCAGCGTTAGCAATGAATTCCTTGCGTGGGGCAACGTCACTACCCATCAATAGTTCAAACATCGCCTCTGCAGCGGACGCGTCAGAGACCGTGATGCGCCGAAGTGTGCGGGCATCTGGATCCATGGTTGTTTCACGTAGCTGATCTGCATCCATTTCGCCCAGACCTTTATAGCGCTGAATAGGTTCTTTCCAACGCTTGCCGGTCTTCTTTAAATCTGCAGTGATTTTCTTCATCTCATCATCGCTATAGGTGTAGATGTATTCACCCTTCTTTCCTCCCCCGCCCATTACTTCAATGCGGTGTAGAGGTGGGATTGCAGCAAACACACGGCCAGCATCGATCAGTGGGCGCATGTAGCGATACATCAAAGTAAGTAACAAGCAGCGAATATGTGCACCATCAACGTCAGCATCTGACATCAAGATAATGCGGCCATAACGAGCTTCATCTAGTTCAAATGATTTTCCAGAGCCTGCACCAATCACCTGAATAATTGATCCGCACTCTTTATCTTCTAGCATCTGTGAAAGTGATGCTTTCTGAACGTTAAGAATCTTTCCACGAATTGGCAAAATCGCTTGGAACTCAGAGTTACGTGCTGCCTTGGTTGTGCCAAGGGCAGAGTCACCTTCCACAATAAATAGCTCTGTGCGTGTTACATCCTCAGAACGACAATCAGATAACTTGGTTGGAAGAGAGGATGATTCCAGAGCGTTCTTGCGGCGCTGCAAATCTTTATGGGCACGCGCACTAATACGTGTGCGCGATGCCGCAGCAATCTTTTCAAGTACTAAGCGCCCATTGGCTTTATCAATGCGCTTTGTCGTATTGAAATACTCTTTCATCTTATCTGCCACCACAGCTGAAACGATTCGTGTGGCAGCAGCCGTTCCTAGAACTTCCTTGGTCTGGCCTTCAAACTGTGGCTCAGACATACGAACTGTGACAACGGCAGTTAAACCTTCAATGACGTCATCTTTAATGACATCGATCTCTTTGTTGGCAAGGGTTTTCGTTGAGCGTAGAGCCTCGTTAACTACCTTGACCAGAGCGCGTTCAAAGCCCAGCACGTGCGTTCCACCCTTAGGCGTTGCAATGATGTTTACAAATGAGCGCTGGGTGGTTTCAAAACCATTGCCCCACTTCATAGCGATATCTACTTCCATATCACGCTCAACTTCAGTTGAAACCATGTGGCCCTTGTCATCTAGGACAGGCACTGTCTCTTGGTAATGGCCTGTGCCATAGATGCGGATTACATCGCCCACGGCTTCATCTGGTTGTAAGAAATTACAGTATTCAGTGATTCCACTCTTGTGGAAGAAAGTTTCACTTGTCTTTGTCTTTGTGCGATTGTCATTAACGACAAGGGTTAAGCCTGGAACCAGGTAGGAAGTCTGGCGAGCACGTGCATAGATATCTTCTAGATCAAGCTCTGCCTCTTTAAGGAAAATCTGACGATCACTCCACCACTTAATGCGAGTTCCTGTAATTTTGCTGGAAATCTTTCCAATAACGCGAAGTCCTGACTTTGGTTCAAAGGCAGCCTTTGGTCCATCGCCATCAAATATTCCTGCAACTCCGCGTTGGAATGACATCCAGTAAATCTTGCCATCACGATCAACTTCAGCATCAAGGCGAGATGCAAGTGCGTTAACAACGGAAGCACCAACACCGTGCAAACCACCGGATGCAGCATATGAACCACCACCGAATTTTCCACCTGCGTGCAACTTAGTGAGAACAACTTCAACACCAGTTAAGCCAGTCTTAGGTTCTTTATCAACTGGAATTCCGCGACCATCATCATGGACTTCAACGGAACCATCTGATTCAAGATTAATTTCAATTCTCTTACAATGTCCGGCCAAAGATTCATCTACTGAGTTATCAATGATTTCCCACAAGCAGTGCATGAGGCCACGTGAATCTGTGGAGCCGATATACATACCTGGGCGCTTGCGAACGGCATCGAGGCCCTCTAAAACCGCTAGATCTTTTGCGGTATAGCTATCCTGCACATTTGTCGCAATATCTTTTTCGGCCACGGGGCGAAAGGTTATCGCCCACTACCCCGTATCACCCGTAAGCGCGCCGAAAGGGCCCTGGATGCTGCAAATATCGATATTTCCACAGCAAATTAACAACAATTTAACGAAAATAATTTAATTTTAACGAGCGGGGAATATCCAGACATGGTTTGATGTTCCATAGGAAGTAAGACACAACGCACGAACGGAGAGAGATATGTCAGAACAATTGATGCTCCAATCAGTACCTCTTAACGCCCTTGACCGTTGCGATCGATGCGGCGCCCAGGCTTATGTTCGCGCTGTGCTTCTAAACGGCGGAGAACTGATGTTCTGTGCCCACCATGGCAAGGAATATGCCGAAAAGCTAAAGACAGTTGCTGCAAAGATCATCGATGAGAGCGAAAAGCTCGTCGAGACTCCTGCTAACTAGCTTTTATATTTACACTTCCTAATCCTTTAATTTCCACGCTATAGCTGTTGCCTGCAACCATGGGCACTCCATTTGTTGCAGAGCCGCTAAAGATTATTGAGCCAGCAGCTAATTTCACACCACTTACCGCTAATACTTTAGAGAGTTCAACTACTGCCATCCATGGATTGCCTTGAATTGCAGTAAGTGGAGCAGATTGAGTCAAAGCTCCATTAACAAAAACTTGCGCCGTGAGTGCATCTAAATTTTCTTGATGCGCTGGAACCCATGCACCATAAGCAAAAGCTGCAGCTCCTGCATTATCTGCAATGCAATCTTCGGCATATGCCTCTACTTCACCAAAGCGATAATCCAAGATCTCCATGCCGGCAGCAACATGGCTCACGTAGTCAAGAACTTCTGATGGATGAATTTCACTGTCAATCTCTTTGCTTAACTTAAAGACAACTTCAGCTTCTGCCCGTGGGTAAATCATTGAAGCAGTCTTTATTGAATCCACGCACTGCATCACATCAGTTAAATACCCAAAGATGTTGATATATGTTGGATCTTCTTTCTTCGTTGAATCCAACGCTCCCCCGAGTTTGACGCCCACCAATACCTCTTCATGTTCCAAGCGGTACTTAAGTTCATTTTCACGGATCTCACGTGCTCGAACAGGTGTTGCACCATAGAGATTGCAAGGTTTAACTAATTCACGAGCGTTACGAAGTTGCTGGGCAACGATCTTCACATACTCCCCATGGGATGAATCGCACCACGGCTTATCTTTAGAAAGCCCACAGCCACATAGCTTGGGATTAGTAAGAGTTTCGACTACCTTGCCATCAACATCAACAACATCGACTTCACCGTTGATCTTGATAGATCCGCTCTTGGGATTAACAAAAATCGTTGGTTTCTCCATGGTTTAGTCGAGGTAGTCGCGCAAGACCTGGCTGCGTGAAGGGTGACGAAGCTTTGACATTGTCTTGGATTCAATCTGGCGAATACGCTCACGTGTAACGCCATAGACCTTTCCAATTTCATCCAAAGTCTTAGGTTGACCATCAGTTAAACCAAATCGCATTGCAACTACTCCAGCTTCACGCTCTGAGAGCGTATCTAGAACTGAGTGCAACTGCTCTTGCAATAATGTGAATGAAACCGCATCGGCTGGAACAACAGCCTCAGAGTCTTCAATCAAATCACCGAACTCAGAATCTCCTTCTTCACCAAGAGGTGTGTGAAGTGAAATAGGTTCGCGGCCATATTTTTGAACTTCGACAACCTTTTCAGGTGTCATATCAAGCTCTTTTGCTAACTCTTCTGGGGTCGGTTCGCGACCAAGATCTTGAAGCATCTGGCGCTGAACACGTGCCAACTTATTAATAACTTCCACCATGTGAACAGGGATACGGATCGTGCGGGCCTGGTCAGCCATCGCACGGGTAATCGCCTGGCGAATCCACCATGTGGCATATGTTGAGAACTTATAGCCCTTTGTGTAGTCGAACTTCTCAACGGCTCGAATCAAACCTAAGTTACCTTCTTGAATAAGGTCAAGGAAAAGCATGCCACGACCGGTGTAGCGCTTTGCAAGTGAAACAACGAGGCGAAGGTTTGCCTCTAATAAGTGATTCTTTGCGCGCTTTCCATCTTCAACGAGCCATTCAAGTTCGCGCTTTAACTTCTTTTCCATCTTCTTCTCATCTTTAATCTTTGCTTCAGCAAAAAGACCTGCTTCTACGCGTGTAGCAAGCTCTACTTCAAGCTCTGCGTTAAGAAGCGCCACGCGACCAATTTGCTTGAGGTAATCCTTTACTGGATCTGCTGTAGCACCAGCGGTCATAACTGTCTGGGCAGGAGCGTCATCTTCTTCAGAGGCCTTTAATGTAAAGGCATTTTCTTCATTTCCAGAAGTATCTTCAGTTAAGTTTACAACGCGTGGTTGGTTGCCCTTTTCTTCTTCTTCACCATCGATGATTTCGACAGCTTCCTTAATCAAAACCTCAACATCTTCAAGCTCTACTTCTTCAAGCTCTACTTCTTCCCCATCGATCTTAACCTTGACTGCTTTTCCGGTCTTAGCATCAATCTTTGGCGCAGCAACTGGGGCAACCTTGGGCTCGATAAGTGCGTAGTCGCTCTTTTTCAAAATACGAGATGGTGAACCAAGGCCAGCCTTGCGTAGTTTTTCAACAATGACTGGTACTTCAGTTGCTAGGGCGCGGGCTTCATCCACTAAATCTTTATCGGTCTTTTTAGGAATGCGATTAATCGATGTAACACCACGCTTTTCTAGCTCTGCTAGAACTTCATGCTGGCGCAATACGGCTGTTTTGGCATCAACAATTGCTTGAACATCTTTAGCCGTTAAATCTTTCTTTAATGCAATCTTTGCAGGTGCAACCTTTTTCGCAGGGACTGCCTTTTTTGCAGGGGCCGCTTTTTTAGCAGCTGCTTTTTTGGCAGGTGCGCTCTTTTTTGCAGCCGCTTTCTTTACTGGCGAGCTCTTTTTAGCAGGAGCTACTTTTTTAGCAGCGGATTTCTTTGCAGGTGCAGCTTTTTTTGCAGAAGCTTTCTTCAACACCTTGTTTTTGAGCGCACTAAATACAGCCACAATTATCCTTTGATTTTCTCAGCGAGCGCGCTGATGCGATGGCTATATTATAATTTGTCCACAGGGGTAAATGCACATCCAAAAGTGATAATTCGACCCTTATTTAGCTAAATCCAGAGCCTGTCTAATCACATTTCCCACAGATTCAACCTCCACCAGGAAGCCATCGTGGCCAAATGGCGATGAAATCGTCACCAATGGGCTGGCATGAGGAGCAAAGTCGGCTATCTCAGCCTGTAATCGCCTAGGAAAGAGTCGATCGGTGTCTATAGCCACAGCCACCACCGGAATAGTGATCGATTCAAGGGCTGCAACTACTCCTCCGCGTCCACGGCCAATGTCATGGGAGATCATCGCCTCAGTCAGTGAAATATAGGTATTGGCATCGAAGCGATGGGCCAACTTATCGGCCTGATGATCAAGATATGACTCCACGGCATAGCGCCCGGTGTCATCTCCCTGGAGTTCTCTACCAAAGCGAATGTCCATCTCAGCTTCAGTTCTATAGGTCAGGTGGGCAATACGACGTGCGATTCCCATTCCTTCAATCGGACCATGCTCTTGTTCGTAGTAATCACCGTTATTGAAGTTGGGATCACTCTTTATTGCACGTAGCTCAATGGACCATGTACCGATCTGATCACCGGTGGCAACTGCTGATGAACCAATAGTGCAGATGGCACCAACGCGGTGTGGCAACTGCACCGCCCACTCCAATGAACGCATTCCCCCTAAGGATGGCCCAACGGCTAAGCGATATTTATCAATTCCGAGCGCATCACTAAATTGAATTTCAGCATTGACCATGTCGCGAATTGTCAGCGATGGAAAACGAGAACCATATCTTTTGCCATCAGGTGCTATCGATGATGGACCTGTTGATCCCTGGCATCCGCCAATAACATTGGGACACACGACAAAGTATTTATCGGTATCAAAAGGCAATCCTGGCCCCACCATGGATGGCCACCAGCCGGTGACATCTGACCAACCTGTCATTGCATGATTTACTAAAATCGCATTATCTTTATTTTCATTTAACTCGCCCCAGCTTTGATAGGCGATTGTTACATCTGTGAGTACTTCACCATCTTCAAGTCCAACATCACCGATTTTTATAAAGCGCCGATCACCGGGTGCATGGTCTTCAAGCCATGCCCCGGTAACCAGAGCGTTTATTTGTGACATCTACTGTGCGGCAGCAAAACCATCTGCAAGATCTGCCTTGATATCCTCGATATCTTCCAGACCAACAGAGAGGCGAACTAAGCCTGGCTTCACACCGGCACTTAATAACTCTTCTGCCGATAGTTGTGAATGGGTCGTCGATGCTGGATGAATAACCAGAGATCTCACATCACCAATGTTTGCAACGTGTGAGTGCAAACTCAGCCCTTCCACAAACTTCTTTCCCGCCTCTATCCCACCCTTGATTTCAAAGGAGAAGACTGAGCCTGAACCCTTAGGTGCATACTTTGCGGCCAGTTTGTTATAGGAGTTACTAGGAAGGGAAGAGAAATGAACTTTCTCAACCTGTGGGTGGCTCTCAAGCCATGTTGCAACAGCTTTAGCATTTTCCAAATGTTGTTTCATGCGAAGTGTCAGAGTCTCAAGACCTTGTGCAAGTAACCAGGCGTTAAATGGGCTAACGGCAGCTCCAATATCGCGCAGCAAAGTCAGGCGAATCTTGAAGATATAGGCCAAGTTGGCACCAAATGCACTGCCCACTCCTAGGGCTTGGGCATAAACAAGGCCGTGATAGGAAGGATCTGGAGTATTAAAGCTTGTGAACTTCTCTGGATAGAGGGCATAATCAAAATTACCTGAATCAACAATCGCGCCAACTACTGCGTTTCCATGACCGGCCAAAAACTTAGTAGCTGAGTGGATAACTACATCTGCACCAAATTCGATTGGCTTAATAACATAGGGAGTTGCCACAGTGTTATCAACAATCAATGGCACATGATTTTCATGGGCAACCTTTGCCACTGCTGCAATGTCCAAAATATCATTATTTGGATTTGAGATGGACTCACCAAAAAACGCCTTGGTATTAGGGCGAACTGCCTTTGCCCATTCCGCAGGATCATTGGGATTATCAACAAAGGTAACCTCGACACCAAATGTTGGCAAGGTGTAATGGAACAAGTTATATGTTCCACCATAGAGATACTTTGATGAAACGATGTGATCTCCTGCAGTTGCAACGGCTAAGACTGCAAAAGTTGTGGCAGCAGAACCTGAAGCAAGAAGAAGGGCAGCAACGCCACCTTCTAATGATGCAATGCGCTTTTCAACCACATCTTGAGTCGGGTTCATGATGCGGGTATAGATATTGCCTAGCTCTGCCAAACCAAAAAGATCTGCTGCATGCTTTGTATCGCGGAATTGATATGCAGTGGTTTGATACAGAGGAAGTGCACGTGCTCCTGTTGTTGGATCTGCAACTTGTCCGGCGTGAATTTGACGCGTTTCAAAAGCTGCTTCTTCAAGTGAAAAGGTTGACATGTAAGTAATTCCTCCCAGTTATGGGAACACCTAAAAATAGATATGCCAACAAGGGACATAACTAGTGGAATTAGGTGTTC
>JBEATO010000039.1:0-4332 GCA_041161945.1 Actinomycetota bacterium | reverse complement strand
AGACTTTAATTGAGGCAAGGACTTTAACAAGATATTTATCTTCATTTGCGAGCCTTCAAGGCTGGCAGGTGCTTTTGTACCACGAAGTCGCGCAAGCACCTGTGGAGCAGCGTTGCTTAATGCATAGCTAGAAGTAACCGATGTTGCATCTTCAAGAGTAAGAGTTGCATGATCGGCAGTTGTAGTAACTGATGAAACTTTGGAATTAACCCTTATCTCTACTCCAGCAGCAGTAGCAACACGAACTAACTCTTTAACTAAAGCTCCCATTCCACCGCGTGGCACTTTCCACTCACCAGTGCCATTTCCAATCAAGTGATATAAAAAGCAGATATTTGCTTGCATTTCATAGGCTGAGGCAAAAGTTCCAATCAGTGCATCGGTCAAAATCACGCCACGAACTAAATCATCCTTAAAGCGTGCTTCGATTTCTTCACCAATCGGACGCTCCATCAAGTAGTCCCACACCTTAGGCATATTGATTTCTGCCTTTAACTCACTTCGACTCTTTAATGGATGGAGCATTGAAGGGGCAATTTTTACTGCGAACTCTGCAATTTCATTATAGAAATCCTGCCAGGCTACCCACTCAGCCCCTGTTGGATCTAATTCTTTAAATGAATCCTCGGTCGCTTTATCCCACTGGCGCGCTACATATAGCCCAGAGTCTTTACCGTTTCGAGAGTAAGGGCTGTAACTAGAAACAGTTCGGGAAATACGTTCAAAATTTAAGCCCAGGTCACTCACAATTTGATCGGGAAGTAGTGAAATCAAATACGAGTAACGAGAGAGCATTGCATCGTATTCAGGAAATGCTCGAACACTCGTTGTCGCACCGCCTACCTCTGCATTTGCCTCAAGAATGACAACAGACTTACCGGCTTTAGCTAAATACGTAGCTGCAACAAGGCCGTTATGGCCACCGCCAATAATTGCAACGTCAAAATTTGTCACTACAAAGATTTCACAATTCGATCTATCGCCTCAGTCAGAATTGTTGGGCTGGTTGCATAATTTAAACGCACAAACTGTGTGCTTTGAGCGCCATACATATGCCCAGCATTGAAGGCCACTTTGCCGCGCTCTAATAGAGTTTGAGCAGGGTTCTCACCTAAATTAAGTGCGCTTAAATCCAGCCAAGCAACGTAGCTGGACTGTGGCAAATGTGTCTTAACTGAAGGAAGTTTGGCTGCAAGTAAATTGTGCACCATCAAAGAATTCTCTTCCAATGTATCAATTACTGAATTCAGCCAGACTTCTCCATCTTTAAATGCTGCAGCAGATGCAAAAGCACCAAGAATTGAAGAGCGAAATTTTACTGCGGGTGGCATTAGCGCTAGAACTTCATCGATTGCCCTATTTTGGGAAACAATTAAAGCTGACTTAAGACCAGCGATATTCCAACCTTTAGAGGCAGAAGTTACGGTAATGCCTACTTCTCGAGCTGTTTCACTAATAGTCAAGAATGGAACAAACTCATGAGATTTAAAGACCAACGGTGAATGGATCTCATCGCTAATTACGATGACGCCATATTTCTTGGCCATATCTGCAATGCGAGTTAGCTCTTCACGTGAATAAATTCGACCTAATGGATTATGTGGAGAACACAGCAAATGTACCTTTAAACCAGATGCGTAAACCTTTTCAACTTCATCTAGATCTAAAGTCCAGGGATTGACATCATCACTTACTGACCCAGAGTTCACAAATGGAACATCTACTTTTTCTAACTTAACTTCATTGACCCAACTATAGAAATTTTGATACACAGGTGAATTAATAAGTATGCGATCACCTGGCTGAGTAAAGACTCGCAAAACTTCAACGCAACCAACTCCGACATCTGCTGCAATTCTTACCTGCGACTTATCTACTTCCCAGCCCCATCGCTTGGCACAAAATGCTGCAAAGCCATCAGCTAACTCTGGAACTGGCCCTAAATATCCAAGGTCTGAGTGATTCACCATTTCGATTAACACATCACGAATTGGCTGAGCTATCGGAAAGTCCATCTCCATAACTGGAAGAGGCAGTACATCTGCAGGAAATCCCCGCCATTTCTCTGAACTATGGGTGAGAAGTTCACTCAGTGCTGGCGCAACAACGTTGTTATCAGGCATAGCGGCTAGGTTACCCTGCTTCGCTCACTTAGCGAAAGAGGCTAAAACTAAGCCTCATCCGCGCCAAGACGGCGCGTTGAATTTCGCACAACCAATGTTGTTGGAAGCACAAGTGATGGTGGATCAATGTTTGGTTTGCGCAATCTCTCCATAATCGACCACGCTGCCATTTCACCCATAAGTTGAACGGGTTGTTCAATAGTTGTTAGTTCTGAAAACTCTGCCATCTCATGTCCATCAAAACCAACAATTGAAATATCATCTGGAGCTTTTAATCCATGTCGACGCAGTGCTTGCATAGCTCCCATAGCCATTTCATCAGATTCACAGAAAATAGCTGTTGGTCGATTAGGTCGAGCCAATAAATCATCCATTGCACGGGCAGCGGTATGCATGGTGAAATCACCATGGACTTCGCGTTGAGGTAACCACTCAAGACCATTTTCTGCCAATACCTGCATAAATCCTTTGCGGCGATCTTGTGGAACGCTAAAGTTAAATGGGTCATCGGGACGTCCAGACATTAAACCGATTTTCTTATGTCCCTGATTAACTAAATGTTGAGTTGCAGAGCGAGCACCAGCAATATCATCAATCTTTACTGAAGCACACTTTTCATGTTCCATACCAACTAGAGCAATTGGAATACCCAGGCTAAGCATGGAATCAAATTCCTCAGTCGTTGGTGGCAAGCTAATAACAATGAGTGCATCAACACGGCCCTTAAGTAATTGGTGTTGAAACAACCTCTCTCGGCCCTTCATCTGGCTGAAGTTATAGAGAAGAAGATCTAGGCCAGCCTCACGTAATGCTTGCTCTGCCCCACTAATAACTTGAGAGAAATACCAGCGAGAAATGTACGGCGCAACTACTCCCACGCTATTTGTTCGCCCAGAGGCGGTATTGCCCTTAATTGGAGTGAGTGGGTAATTCAATTTCTCGGCAGCTGCAAGAATCTTTGATCGTGTGGAGTCATTGACATGGTGAAGGCCGCGAAGAGCGCGTGAAACAGTTGCCGTGGAGACACCGGCTTCCTCTGCTACTTCCTTAATTCCAGCCATGTGGCGCCTCCGCACACTGTAAAACCTGCAAAAACTTCCGCAAGAGACTGCAAAATAGAGCATTAGCACTGTAATTGGCAATAGTTTGGAGCAAATTAGGGCTAAATTGGTAGGCATGAGTAATCAAATTGAAACCCAGATCGATGTATCCCTAACAGAGCGAAATCGCGCAACTGCACTCTTTCGCATCATCCTCATTGCACCGATAGTAATTTTTGTTCTTTCCTTTGCGCCGCAGCAATTTGATTCCGGCAACATGTCATGGGCAGCCGGATTTTTTGTTCTGCCTGTAGCTCTGTCAATAGTTTTCCGTCAGGCCTATCCATCATATTTATTGGCTTTCAATGAGGCATTTCTTTCACTCTCAACACGTGTTGATGCATATCTGCTGGTACTAACAGATGAATATCCTTCATTGGAAGAAAATGATGTTGTGAGTGTGACTTTCCCAGAAGTAGATCCAAAAACCCTTAATCGTTTTCTCCCTCTTGTGAAATGGTTTCTAGCAATTCCTCTTTACATAGTTGGCCTTGTTTATGCCATCTATGCCTTCTTCCTAACAATCTTTGCTTGGGTCAGTGTTGTTCTAACTGGTAATTACCCTGAGTGGTGTGCTGAAGGCGTCGTAGGAACGATTGCTTATTGGAACCGCGTTGTTGGTTATGCACTTCTCATGGTTACTGACGAATACCCAACCTTCTCCCTCTAATTTATGGCGGTCCACTCTGCTCAAAAGATGCGGCGAATTGTTGCAGAAGTTGGACAGATGGATCGCAAGTTTGCACCACTCATAGAACGTCGCCCGCTGTGCACAATAGGTCGCAGTGCTCCAACTGAATCCCATTTTGAATCCTTAGTAAGTTCAATTATCTCTCAGCAATTAGCTGTTAAAGCTGCAGAGACAATCCATGGGCGCTTAGTTGATCTATGTAAAGGAACGATTAACGCTAAGAAGTTAATCAAACTCGACGAGATTGTCTTGCGCGAAATAGGTGTCTCTGGGGCTAAAACTCGCACGCTCAAGGGCCTTGCTGGCGCAGTTGTTGATAAATCAATTCCAATAGATTCCATCGATGAAATCCATGATGATCAAGAGATCTACGACAAGTTAACTTCACTTTGGGGCATCGGTCGATGGACTGTTGAGA
>JBEATO010000030.1:0-4930 GCA_041161945.1 Actinomycetota bacterium | reverse complement strand
GCCTGGGGGCTTTTACGCATAGTCCGGCGGTAATTGCACGCTCACGGCTCAGGTAAGATTTGCCTCGCACCAGTTGAAGTAATTCAGCCGGTGACATCTCAGCACTGCCTGACCAACTGGTCGGTGAATCATCTCGGTCCGTTAAATCGGTAGATGACTTTCAGTGCGACGGGCCTGACAAATTGTTTGGCCAAAACCGAGCGGGTTTTTTATTGTGCTGCGCACGTAATAAACCTAAGAAGGAGTATGCCGTCATGGCAGTAGTAACAATGCGAGAACTTCTCGACAGCGGAGTCCACTTCGGACACCAGACTCGTCGATGGAACCCAAAGATGAAGCGTTTTATCTTCACAGAGCGCAATGGCATCTACATCATCGATATCCAGCAATCACTAGCGCTAATCGACAATGCATATGAGTTCGTTAAGGACACAGTTGCAAAGGGCGGTCACGTTTTGTTCGTTGGAACAAAGAAGCAAGCACAGGAACCAATCCTCGAGCAAGCAGCACGCGTTGGCATGCCAACCGTGACTGAGCGCTGGTTAGGTGGAATGCTTACAAACTTCCCAACTGTCTACAAGCGTATTCAGCGTCTGAAGGAGCTAGAAGCTCTAGAAGAGAAGAACGATCTACTTCTAACAAAGAAGGAACTTCTTGTTCTTCGCCGCGAACGCGAAAAACTATTTAAGAACCTCAACGGTATCCGTAACATGACTAAGTTGCCTTCAGCGATTTGGGTTGTTGATACTAAGAAGGAGCACTTAGCTGTGCAGGAAGCCAAGAAGCTTGGTATTCCAGTTATCGCAATCTTGGACACTAACTGTGATCCAGATGAAGTTGACTACAAGATTCCTGGCAACGACGATGCAATCCGTTCAATCGGACTACTAACTCGCGTTATCACTGATGCAATCGCTGCTGGTCTTGCTGCACGTTCAGCACAGGCTAAGAGCGAAGTTAAGGATGAAGCCCCTGCAGTTGCAGCTGGTGAGCCTTTAGCTGATTGGGAAAAAGAAATTGCTGGAACAACTGAAGTATCACCAGAAGCCGCAACTGTCACAGAAGGAGCTTAATTAAATGGCTGCATATACAGCGCAAGACGTTAAGAATCTTCGTGAAGCAACAGCTGCTGGAATGCTCGATTGCAAGAAGGCTTTGGATGAAGCAGAAGGCGATTACAACAAGGCGATCGACATCATTCGCGTTAAGGGACTCAAGGGAGTCACAAAGCGTGAAGGTCGTTTAACTTCAAACGGAGCAGTAGTTGCAAAGGTTGAAGGAAATCTTGGTGTGATGCTTGAACTTAACTGCGAAACAGATTTCGTGGCAAAGGGCGAGCGTTTCGTTGCACTTGCAGATGAGCTTCTTGCTCACCTACAAAATGCTCAATCAGATTCACTAGAGGCATTCCTTACAACATCAATGTCTAGCGGTAAGACCGTTCAGGCAACTGTTGATGAGGCAAATGCAACTCTTGGTGAAAAGATTGAAGTTCGCCGAATTGCAGTGCTCAAGGATTCTCCAGTTGGAATCTACTTGCACCGCACTAGCCCAGATTTGCCACCACAGGTTGGCGTTCTAGTTCAATTAACTAAGGATGCAGCTGATGTTGGTAAAGACATTGCACAGCACATCGCAGCGTTTGCACCACAGTTTGTAAATCGTGAAGATGTTCCTGCTGATCTAATTGAAAACGAACGTCGTATCGCAGAAGAAACTGCACGCGAAGAAGGTAAGCCAGAAGCTTCCCTCGTCAAGATTATTGAAGGTCGCGTAACAGGCTTCGTCAAGGAAGTTTCTTTGATTGAGCAATCTTTTGCAAAGGATGCGAAGAAGACTGTGAAGCAGATCCTCGATGAGGCGGGAACAGCCGTTAAGGCGTTCAATCGCTTCCGCGTGGGTCAATAAGTTCAAAGGCGACATCGCTTAGAATCTAGATATTCCAACTAGAAGTTAAAGGAGCACTCATGCCCGGTACAAGAGGAACGTATCGGCGGGTGCTCCTTAAACTTTCTGGAGAAGTTTTTGGTGGAGAAAAAGGCATCGGTGTTGATCCTGATGTTGTGCAAGATATTGCTAAACAAATCGCAGATGTAGCGCGCAGTGGCGTTCAAGTAGCCATTGTTGTTGGAGGCGGTAACTATTTCCGTGGGGCAGAACTTTCACAACGCGGTATGGATCGCTCACGCGCTGACTACATGGGAATGCTCGGAACAGTGATGAACTGTTTAGCCCTGCAAGATTTTCTAGAAAAAGAAGGCGTGCAAACCCGTGTGCAGACCGCAATCACTATGGGCCAAGTTGCTGAGCCATACATTCCACTTCGCGCAATTCGCCATCTTGAAAAGGGTCGCGTAGTAATTTTCGGCGCAGGTGCAGGAATGCCATTCTTTACAACAGATACCGTTTCAGCCCAGCGCGCACTTGAAATCGGAGCTGAAGCTCTGCTTCTTGCTAAGAGTGGTGTTGATGGTGTTTACAGCGCAGATCCTAAGAAGGATAAGAGTGCAACTAAGTACGATTCAATTTCTTATAACGAAGTTTTGAGTAAATCTCTAGCTGTGGCAGATGCAGCCGCTTTTGCCCTTTGTCGTGAAAATCAACTTCCGATAGTCATCTTTGACTTGATGAAAAACGGCAATATCGCACGTGCGGTACGCGGTGAAACTATAGGAACGCTAGTTTCTTAGTTCAAGATTTTATAGAACCAGGTCGGGTATTGCCGATAGAATCAAAGAGTAAAGAACCCCAAGGGAGATGTCATGGCAGATGTAGCAAGCGCCCTCAAGGACGCTGACACAAAGATGAGCAAAGCAGTCGAAGTTGCAAAGGATGATTTTGCTTCTATTCGAACTGGCCGTGCACACCCATCCATGTTTAACAAGATCATGGTTGATTACTACGGCACATACACAGCGCTCTCACAACTTGCTTCCATCCAAGTACCTGAAGCCCGCATGGCCACAATCGCGCCATTTGATAAGGGTTCAATGGCAAGTATTGAAAAAGCTATCCGTGAATCAGATTTAGGTGTTAACCCAGGCAATGATGGTGTCGTTATTCGCATCAACTTCCCTCAATTAACTGAAGAGCGCCGCAAAGAATTTATTAAGGTTGCAAAGGGTAAGGCTGAGGACTCAAAGATTTCTATGCGAAATATCCGTCGTGCTGCAAAAGAGGCGATGGAGAAGATGGAAAAAGATGGAGACATCGGAAAAGATGATTTAGCTCGTGGTGAGAAAGAGTTAGAGAAAGTAACATCTGATCACGTTGCAAAAATTGATGAACTCTTAAAGCACAAGGAGGCCGAACTCCTAGAAGTCTAAGGAGTTTGTCACTGATGTCTGATTTTCAATCGATAAACGAGGCTATTAATAAAAAGGCCGGGCGAAAGCTGGGGCCTTCAATTATTGTCTCGCTATCTCTCATTGCGCTAATTTGGTTCGCTCTGGCATATCGCCGTGAAGTCTTTGCAGTTGTTGTTGCAGTCGCCGTGCTCTTAGGTATTCGCGAAATTGTTCGAGCCTTCAAAGTGCGCGGAATCTATATCTCAGTTGTTTCACTTGCTGCAGGTGCCTTGGCTCTTACCTATGCAACCTGGAACGGTGGGGCAGCTGGATTAGCTATTGCTACGGCTATCGCAATTCCGCTTTTGCTTATTCAACTTCTCACTAAAGGTCCAGAGGGCTTTGTGCAAAGCGCGACGGCAACTACGTTTTCACTTCTCTATCTTCCATTTCTAGGTGGCTTCCTTATTCTTCTTGCTAAGCCAAGTACAGGCTTAGAGCGTGTGATGACTTTTGTTGTCTTAGTTGGCTGCAACGACACATTTGGTTACATCGTGGGAGTTCTATTTGGAAAGCATCCACTTGTTCCAGTGATTAGCCCAAAGAAGAGCTGGGAAGGCTTGATCGGCTCACTAGTTTTCACAGTAATTGGTGGCTCACTTGCCTTTAAATACATCATGGAAATGCACTGGTGGATTGGCGCGATTGTTGGATTAATGATTGTTTTCACTGCCACCTGCGGTGATTTAATTGAAAGTGCGATGAAGCGTGACCTTCACCTTAAAGATATGGGAACTCTGCTTCCAGGCCATGGCGGAATCTTGGATCGACTTGATTCAGTATTGATTTCAGCTCCTGCACTATGGCTTGCACTAGAGCTGGTGAAGCGCTGGTTATGAGCATTCCGGAAATCAAATTAGTTTTCGATGAGCCAGTTCAGCGCAAGAAAACCCCTAAGCATTTAGCCGACTATTCACCCGAAGAGCGACGTGAACTTGCAAAATCTCTAGGGCTGCCAGCTTTTCGTGCCAACCAAGTAGCGACCCATTACTTCACGCACCTATCTAATGATCCAGAAAACTGGACAGATATTCCGGCAGAGATGCGCAAGACAATCTCAGAACAATTCACTCCTAAGCTTATTGAACTTGTGCGCTCAGTTGAGTGCGATGGGGGAATGACCCGTAAAGATCTCTGGAAGCTCCATGATGGAGTTTTAGTAGAGTCAGTATTAATGCGCTATACCGATCGCGTAACAGTGTGTATTTCATCCCAAGCAGGTTGCGGAATGAACTGTCCATTCTGTGCAACTGGCCAAGCTGGCTTAACTCGTAATCTTTCGGCGGCTGAAATCACTGATCAAATTGTTGCAGCTGCACGGGCATGTGCAAACGGTGAATTACCAGGAGGACCGACACGTCTTTCAAACATTGTTTTTATGGGAATGGGAGAACCGCTAGCAAATTACAACGCAGTGGTTCGAACGCTTCGCAACATCACTGACCCAAATCCAGATGGCTTGGGGATTAGCGCGCGTTCAGTCACGGTTTCAACCGTTGGCTTAGTCAACGGAATTGAAAAGCTGACCGAAGAAGGAATCAGTTGCACTTTGGCGGTTTCACTTCATACACCGGATGATGAAC
>JBEATO010000152.1:0-13137 GCA_041161945.1 Actinomycetota bacterium | reverse complement strand
GGATTAAGAATAGTCACACACCCTCGCGCTTTTGCTGCACTAAATGCAGCCAGAGTTACTTCCTGCTTGATTTCACATTGGGCAACGACAACTGCAAGCTCTGGGATGGAATCAATAGCTTGAACTGCCTTTTTTAATTCAATCTCATGATTTGCCCCGGGAATAATTACGATTCTATTTTCACCATTGCCATCTACCCAGATATGTGCAACACCGTTGGGGGTGTCACTGCGTTCTAAAAATTCGGAACCAATGCCAAGCTTTTTGAAATTTTCAGCTATGGAATCACCGAATAAGTCATTACCTAACTTTCCAACAAAGTGAACTTGGGCTCCGCAATGCGCGGCAATAACGGCCTGATTAGCTCCTTTACCGCCAAAACCGGTGGTAAATAGATCGCCTTCTAAAGTTTGCCCAGGAGCAGGAATAACTTTGGCATAGGCAGTTAAATCAATCATTGCACTGCCTACTACCGCTATTACTGCTTTGCTCATACCGCTAGGCTATCGCTTATGGAAAAAACTTCAATCATTCTTGATGTTGATACCGGCGTTGACGATGCCTTTGCAGTCCTTTTTGCCGCAATGCATCCAGCAATCAATTTACTAGGAGTTACCTGCGTTGATGGCAACACCAATGTTGACCAGGTTATTGCTAATACTTTGAAGGTTTTAGATGCAGCTGGAGCTGGGGATATTCCAGTTGCTCGAGGCGCAGTTCGTCCACTACTCGGTAAGTCTGAGTATGCCGAGTATGTTCATGGTGCAGATGGAATGGGTGATCTTGGTGTTACTCCATCACATCGAAAAGTTGATTCACGCTCTGCTATTGAGCTCCTTCGCGATTTAATTGAAGAATCAAAGGAGCCAGTAACACTCGTACCAATCGCCCCTCTTACAAACATTGCTCTCTTTTTGCGCGCATTTCCTGAGACTGCCAAAAAATTGCACAGAATTGTTTTGATGGGTGGCTCAGCATCTGCCGGTAATGCAACGGCTGCAGCTGAGTTTAATGTTTGGCATGATCCAGAAGCAGCCGCAATCGTTTTCCAAAGCGGTGTGCCAATAACAATGTATGGGTTAGATGTCTTTATGCGCCCAGGTGCAACTAGTGAGAATGCAGCACAACTGCTCAAATCCTCTGATCCTGCTCCACAGTTTGCTGCAACCCTCATACAGGCATTTATTGAACGCCTGCATGTCTCACCTATTACTTTGGGGGATTACGGGGCTGTAGCGTGTGTAATACATCCAGAGCTCTTTACAACTGAAGTCTTTGATGTCGTGGTTGATACATCACAAGGACCTGCGCGCGGTCAAACAATCTGTGATCGCAGAGCACCATTTTTGAAGTCAATAGAGCCAAATGATTTAACTGATTCAGCGTCAGTGCGCGTGGTTCTAGATTTAGATGTTGCTGCAGTTGAACAACTGTGGTTTAAAACCATTGATAAAGGCTGGCTATAGCCCTATTGGATGCCAGACAGTCTTGTTTTCCATGAAAGCAAGAATGCGCCCAGGATCAGCGTTTTTAAAGCTATAGATTCTCTTAAGGTTTTCAGTTCCTGCAGCTTTAACCTCTGCATGCTTTTTCCCACCTAAACCTGAGATATCTAAGCCATCAATATCCATATGTGAAGCCATCCAAGGCGTGATTTCATCTTTCTTTCCAGTCAAAATGTTGATTACTCCAGCTGGAACATCACTTGTTGCAATGACTTCAGCGAAACTCATGGCAGATAACGGCGCTTTAGTGCTTGCTAGAACAATGACGGTGTTACCACCAACAATGATGGGTGCAATTGAATCAATCAAACCAAGCAAGGAAGGTGTCTCTGGAGCAATGGCTGCAATCACTCCCATGCTTTCAGGGATTGTGAAGTTGTAATAAGGACCAGCAACAGGGTTGAGAGCACCTGAAAGTGAAGAAATCTTATCGCTCCATCCCGCATACCAAACAAGACGGTCAACGCAATCTGTCACTTCTTTTTCAGCTTTAGCTTTAGAAACTCCAGTAACTGTGACAATCTCATCAACGAATTGAGCACGACGACCTTCAAGCATTTCTGCTAGTCGGTAGAGAATTTGTCCCTTGTTATAAGCAGTTGCTTTGTTCCATCCATGTTGGGCAGCGCGGGCTGCAACAACAGCATCTTTCAAATCTTTGCGAGATGCTAAGCATGGGTTTGCAATAAATACACCTTTAGCGTTCTTAACCTCATAGGTGCGACCAGATTCTGTGCGAGGGAATGCACCATTAATAAATAGTTTGTATGTCTTTTTCACATCAATTCGATTACTCATGTGAGACCCCCTTCAAATATGCAGATAAACCATGTCGTCCGCCTTCACGACCCCAACCAGATTCCTTGTAACCACCAAATGGGGAAGTAGGATCAAATTTATTGAAGGTATTTGCCCAGATCACACCAGCACGAAGTTGCTGAGATGCCCATAAGACCTTGGATCCCTTTTCACTCCAGATACCTGCAGAGAGTCCAAAAGGAGTGTTATTGGCTTTATCTATAGCCTCTTGAGGGGTTCTAAAAGTTAATACTGAAAGTACTGGACCGAAGATTTCTTCGCGTGCAATTCGGTGAGCTTGAGTAACACCTGTGAAGATTGTTGGTGCAAACCAGAAACCCTTGCCTGGCAAATCACAAGGCGCACTCCAGCGCTCTGCACCTTCAGAATCTCCGGCAGCTGATAATTCACGAATCTTTAATAGTTGTTCCTTGCTATTGATTGCACCTAAATCAGTGTTCTTATCCATGGGATCACCAACACGGATTTTAGCCATTCTGTTTTTTAGCTTTTCAATCACTTCATCAGCAATACTCTCTTGAAGAATTAAGCGCGAACCAGCACAGCAGACATGGCCTTGATTAAAGAAAATTCCATTAACAATGCCTTCAACACTTTCATCAATGGCAGCATCTTCAAAGATGATATTTGCAGCTTTACCGCCGAGCTCTAATGTCACACTCTTATTTGTTGGAGCCACTGCGCGGGCAATAATTTTTCCAACTTCAGTAGACCCAGTAAATGCAATCTTGTCGATTCCTGGATGATTAACAATAAGTGCACCAGTTGAACCATCACCGGTCACAATATTTACAACTCCCGCAGGCAGCTCTGCCTGTTGGCACACTTCAGCAAACAAAAGCGCGGAGAGTGATGTTGTTTCTGCTGGCTTTAGAACAACTGTATTTCCAGCAGCAAGTGCAGGTGCAACCTTCCACGCCAACATTAATAAAGGAAAATTCCAAGGGATAATTTGACCTGCAACGCCGTGAGCTTTTGGAGTTGTTCCTAAGCCTGCATATTCAAGCTTGTCAGCCCATCCTGCGTGATAGAAGAAGTGTGCTGCAGCAAGTGGAACATCTACATCGCGTGATTCACGAATTGGCTTACCGTTATCTAGGGTCTCAAGAACTGCAAATTCACGTGAGCGCTCTTGCATGATGCGAGCGATACGAAATAGATACTTTCCACGCTCTTTGCCACTCATTTTTGACCACGTAGTTGTGTATGCCTTGCGCGCAGCCTTCACGGCAGCATCAACATCGCTTTTACCGCCACGTGCAATCTGTGAGAGAACTTCTTCAGTAGCTGGATTAATGGTGGGGAAGTGCTTACTTCCGGCAACAAACTTGCCGCCAATGAAATGTCCGTACTTAGGCTTGATCGAGACGAGGGCGCGCGACTCTGGTGCTGGCGCGTATTCAAAAGACAATTTTTCCTCCATTAGTCGATCGTCACATACTGAGGGCTAGCGTAGTAGCCATCATCCATTTTCATGCGTTGCATTAATAAGTCATTTAATAGCGCACTAGCCCCAATACGAAACAGTGATGGTTTGAGCCATTCAGGCCCAGCGGTCTCATTGACTAGGACTAGCTGCTTGATGGCATCTTTAGTATTTCTGATTCCTCCAGCAGGTTTAACGCCAATTCGCACCTGTGTCATTGCATAAAAATCTCTCACTGCCTCAAGCATGACAAGAACAACTGGAGCAGTAGCAGCAGGTGCAACTTTTCCTGTTGAAGTTTTAATGAAATCTGCCCCAGCTGCCATGGCTAAAAATGAGGCTTTGCGAACATTGTCATAGGTAACAAGCTCGCCCGTTTCAAAGATAACTTTCAAATGTGCCTTAGTTCCACACACTTCACGGATCTTCACGATTTCATCAAAGACTTCGATATATCGACCTGAAAGAAATGCACCGCGGTCAATCACCATATCAATTTCTGAAGCACCAGCATCAACTGCATCTTTTGTGTCCTGGATCTTTACTTGCATTGAGGCACGACCAGATGGGAAAGCAGTTGAAACCGCTGCCACACCAACATGTTGACCGCCAATGAGATCTAAGTGCGTGCGTGCTATTTCAACCATGTCGTTGTAAACACAGACAGCGCCTACGCTTGGAACAGAGGAATCTGTTGGATCAGGTCGCACGGCTTTAGTGCATAGCGCCTTAACTTTTCCGGGAGTATCTGCACCTTCTAAAGTTGTTAAATCCACCATTGATATGGCCGTATCGATTGCCCACCGCTTAGAGGTTGTTTTAATACTACGAGTGGCCAACATTGCTGCTCTTGCATCAGCACCAACTTGATCAACTCCTGATAGCGAACCCAGATATTTCTTTAGGGATGCTTCAGTACCATCGACTAAACCATAAAAACTCACGATAGTAATTCCTTCAATGGGGCTCGTAACTGATCCAAAACCGCTTGCGCAGTTGCAGAATCCTTTGCAATTGCCTCAATGTAACACTTCATCTTTGCTTCTGTGCCACTAGGACGAATGATTATTCGAATCCCACCATCTAACCAAATGCGTAAGCCATCTGTAGGGGGTAATCCATCCTTTGGTTTAGCCAGATCATCGATAGATGTAACTGAACGACCAGCAATTTCTTTAGGGGAATTGCTGCGCAAATTTCCCATGATTACACCCACTTGAGAAAGATCGCTCAGGCGAATTGAAATCTGCTCAGTCGCATGAAAACCATGGCGGACCCAAACTTCATCGAGTAGATCAAGAAGAGTCTTATTCTGCGCAGCCAAATCAGTTGCTATCTGAGCCAGCTTGATTGCTGCTGATATTCCATCTTTGTCATTGACCGTGACTGCATCAACGGCATAGCCAAGTGCTTCTTCATAACCAAAAGTTAATCCATCAATTTTTGCTAACCATTTAAAGCCTGTCAGGGTTTCTTGAAAATCAAGTTTGTAGTGAGCAGCAATTTTGCTCAATATCGATGAGGAAACTATGGAGTTAGCAAGGATTCCCTGAGTTGTCGCCCGAGCGATAGTTTCGCCAAGAATTACGCCTAATTCATCCCCGCGCAACATTCTCCAGCCTTTAACCGGATCCTTTACTGCAGCAGCGCAGCGATCTGCATCTGGATCGTTAGCAATTACTAGATCGGCATCAAATGTTTGTGCAGTTTCTAAAGCCAAATCAATTGCACCTGGTTCTTCAGGATTTGGAAATGCAACAGTTGGAAAATCTGGATCTGGCTTTGCTTGAGATTCAACCAAGATGGGTTGCGGGAATCCTGCTTTATGAAAGACTTGTTGAAGAGTTTCAGTTCCAACACCATGCATCGCGGTGTAAACAATCTTTAGATTTCCTGGCTTATTAGCAAGAGCTGCTGTAATTCCTACGTATTTATCAACAACTTCTTCGCCTAATACTGTCCACTCTTTTCCACGAGGCTGTGAAGTAAGAGATGTGATTAAATCTATTTTCTGTGCAATTGACTCATCTGTTGGTGAAACTATCTGTGAACCACGGTAATGGATTCCATCAACCGTGCCACCTAAATAAACTTTGTAACCATTATCTTGTGGGGGATTGTGGCTAGCGGTAACCATAATTCCCACATCACACTTCAATTCATTTGTGGCAAAAGCTAATACTGGCGTAGGAAGCGGGCGGGGCAAGACATAAACCTTCATACCGGCACCGCTCATAATTTGCGCAGTTTCAAAAGTGAAATCCTCAGAGCCATAACGGGCATCACGGCCAATTACTACTGAAGTTAAATTACGTTCTTTCATATATGCCGCAAGACCTGCAGCTGTGCGACCCACAACGGCTCGATTCATTCCTGAAGGTCCTGGGCGAATAGGACCACGTAATCCAGCTGTTCCGAACTGTAAAAAGCCAGAGAAAGAGGTGCGCAGCTCTACTTCATTATTGGAATCTAACCATTGCTGTAATTGGGCAGCCGTCTTTGGATCTGGATCATCAGCAATCCATGCCTTAACTTCCTGTGTTAGATCCATGTTCCTAGAATAACTTCGGAATTACCCCTTTGAGAAGAGCGCCCATTCGATCTGCAGCGGCCTTTCCAGCGGCAATAACTTCTTCATGATTAAGTTTTTCGCCAGTAACACCGGCAGCTGCGTTAGTAACTAATGAAATTCCAAGAACTTCAGCACCTAGTGCGTGAGCAGCAATTGCTTCAGGAACTGTGGACATACCAACTAAGTCCGCGCCCATTGTGCGCATCATTAAAATCTCAGCTGGAGTTTCATAAGTAGGACCACGCCAGTGCACGTAGACACCCTCTTCAAGTGATGAATCTTCTTTCTTAACAATTTCGCGAATTCGCTTGCTATAGAGATCTGTTAAATCAACAAAAGTTGCACCAGATAATGGAGACACAGCAGTTAAAGAAATGTGATCACGAATCAGAACTGGCTGGCCAACTTTATAAGCCTTGTTTATTCCACCGCACGCGTTAGTCAAAATAATAACTTTGCATCCAGCTTTAACCGCAGTTCGAACGCTATGGACAACAGGCTCAACACCTTTGCCCTCATAGAGATGTGTACGACCTAAAAAGACGAGTGCTCGTAGTTTCTTTCCATTTGAATCAATTTCATAGGAGCGAACTTTTCCTGAGTGTCCCTCAACAGTTGGAGGAAGAAAGCCAGTTATGTCTTCAGCGTTGCATTCATATACTGGAGTTCCTAATGCATCAACTGCGCTCACCCAACCAGAACCCATTACTAGGGCAACATCATGGGAGGCGACTCCTGTGCGCTCTGTGATTTCTTTAGCTGCAGCAGTTGCTGCGGCTAGTGGATCGGAATAGAGGAGTTCGCTATTTGTCATGCATCAATGATGTCACAAAGAGCTGTTCCACTAGAAACTGTGGCCCCTATGACTGCGCTCAAATTGCTAATAACGCCGGCTCTATGAGCCATGAGTGGTTGTTCCATTTTCATCGCTTCTAGAACGATAACTAAATCGCCTACTTCTACTCGATCACCTTCTTTAACTGCAATCTTCACAACAGTTCCCTGCATTGGACTATTAAGTGCTGCTCCACCTGCTCCACCAGCCATAGATTGCTTTGCTCGGTGACGCTTAACTACTGGCTTTGGAGCATGAACTAAAACCTCAAAGCGCTTTCCATTTACCTCAGCTACTAAATACTCAGGTGCCATGTGTGTCTCAAGTGGGACCACAGGTGCTTGATACATAGGAATCTCATTGTTGAATTCATTTTCAATGTAGCTGGTGTAGATCTTAAACTCTTGAGTAAAAGCTGAATCTTCCAAAATTGCACGGTGGAATGGGAGTGCTGTAGCTAATCCTTCGATGCTAAATTCCGCTAAAGCGCGACGAGCACGTTCAATTGCCTGTTCACGAGTTGTGCCTGTAACAATGAGCTTGGCTAATAATGAATCAAAATTACCACCGATGGTGTCTCCATTTTTAAATCCAGCATCAACTCTTACGCCAGGTCCAGTTGGAATAACCCAATCAGTAATACGTCCAGGCGCTGGAAGAAATGAGCGACCTGGGTCTTCGCCGTTAATGCGAAATTCGATTGAGTGCCCACGAATAACCGGATCATCAAAGCCAAGAGACTCACCCATTGCAATTCTAAATTGTTCACGAACTAAATCAGTCCCTGTTACTTCCTCGCTCACTGGGTGCTCCACCTGCAAGCGAGTGTTTACTTCTAGAAATGAAATTGTTCCATCAAGGCCAATTAAGAATTCGCAAGTACCAGCACCAACGTAGCCAGCCTCTTTCATAATGGCTTTACTTGATCTGTAGAGCTCTTCTTCCTGTGCTTTGCTTAAAAATGGTGCAGGTGCTTCTTCAACAAGTTTTTGATGGCGACGTTGCAGTGAGCAATCACGAGTACTAATAACCACTGCGTGACCATGCTTATCAACTAAAACTTGTGTTTCGACGTGGCGGGGCTTATCTAAATAGCGTTCAACAAAGCATTCGCCGCGACCAAAACCGCTAATTGCTTCACGAACTGCAGATGCAAATAACTCTGGAATCTCCTCCATCGTGCGAGCAACTTTTAATCCACGTCCACCACCACCATGAGCGGCCTTGATTGCAACAGGTAACCCATACTCTTTAGCAAAAGCTAAAACTTCTTCATGGCCTTCAACTGGATCTTTGGTTCCGGCGACAAGAGGCGCACCGGCTTTAGCGGCAATTTTACGTGCAGAGACTTTATCGCCAAGCGCACGAATTGCTGCAGGGGAAGGCCCAATCCAAATAAGTCCGGCATCAATGACGGCCTGAGCAAAGTTTGCATTTTCAGATAAGAATCCATAACCAGGGTGAACAGCATCAGCACCTGATTGCCTAGCAACTTCGATGAGTTTTTCGATATTTAGATACGTCTCAGTCGCAGTTGTTCCATGGAGAGAGAAAGCAGAATCAGCCATCTGGGAGTGAATAGCATTGCGATCTTCTTCTGAATAAACGGCAACACTTTCTAAACCATGATCTTTACATGCACGTATTACACGGACTGCAATCTCACCGCGGTTAGCAATTAAAACGCGCTTCATTGCATCACCTTAACGTCTGGCCAGGAGTAGCCAAGTTGCTCAAAGGCTTTTCTCACAAAGGGCATAGAAATTCCAACTACATTTGTGTAATCACCTTCAATTGATGGGATGAAGGGCGAACTAAATCCATCAAGAGTAAATCCGCCAGCAACGTGCAACGGTTCACCGGTAGCAACATAATCTGCGATTTCAGCATCTGTCATGTCGTCAAAAGTCACTTTTGTAGTGACGATACTTGAAATCTCTTTGTCTTTTGTTGTGTCGATAATGCAGTGACCGGTATGGAGTAATCCGGTGTTTCCGCGGACTCTAGAAGCACGCTCAATTGCAATCTCTGGAGTTGCAGGCTTACCAAGAGATTGTGAATCAAATTCAAAGGTTGAATCACAGCCGATGATTATTGCTGGAAAATCTATTTGCTCCCGAATTGTGTGTGCTTTAGTTATTGCCAAGGCAATCACCATATCGGCAGGTGTCATGGCATTAAAGAAATCAGTTTCCTCATCAACATGGCTCACCATGATTGTTGGTATTAATCCTGCTGATTCGAGTAAGCGCCGTCTGGACACGGATGCAGAAGCTAAAACTATTCTTGGCATTGTTTATGAATTCTTTCGTGCGCCGAAAGTAATTTGATGGGGCAATGCTTCTCGAAGTTGCGGCAAACCATAAACACTTCTGCGAATCACAGGCTTTAGCTCTTCACGCTTGTGTTGGGCCAAAGCGACCTTGAGCGCTTCCAACTCTTGCGCAGTCGGATCCCCTTTAATGATTGAAAACTCCATTACAGTGGAATATTTCCGTGTTTGCGAGCAGGTAATGTGTCGCGCTTGGTGCGCAATGTTCTAAATGCTTTTGTTATGTATGCACGAGATTGATTTGGTTCAATGACTGTATCAATCGTTCCACGCTCAGCAGCCAAGTATGGATTTGCAAGTGATTCGTTGTATTCATTGATTAACTCAGCTCTTGCAGCAACAGGATCTTTTGCATCAGCAATTTCCTTGCGATACAAAATATTTACTGCGCCTTGTGCGCCCATTACGGCAATCTCAGCACTTGGCCAAGCGAAGTTAATGTCGCTACCAAGGTATTTAGAGCCCATAACGATAAATGCTCCGCCATATGCTTTGCGCGTAATGAGTGTTACAAGTGGCACAGATGCTTCTGCATAGGCATAGAGCAATTTAGCCCCGCGACGAATGATTCCATCCCATTCCTGTTCAGTTCCAGGCAAGAAACCAGGCACATCAACAAGGGTCAAGATTGGGATATTGAAGGCATCGCAAAAGCGTAGGAATCGCGCAGCTTTTTCGCTGGAGTTAATATCAAGTGTTCCAGCCAACTGATTAGGTTGATTTGCAATGATTCCAATTGTTTCACCTTCAATGCGGGCAAAACCAACAATGATATTTGGAGCATAAAGAGCATGGACTTCTAAGAATTCTGCCTCATCGACTAGCGCTTGAATCAAAACCTTCATGTCATAAGGCTGATTTGGACTATCGGGAATCAGAGTATCAAGTGCGATATCTGAAGCTTTCTTTTCTAAAAGCTCTGTTGGTGGAAGATGTGGGGCTCTGTCCATATTATTTGATGGCAAATATGAAAGAAGTGCTTTAACGTAATCAATCGCATCCGCTTCATTTTCAGCTAAGTAGTGTGAATTACCAGTACGAACATTATGAGTTCGTGCTCCGCCTAACTCTTCCATTCCTACTTCTTCGCCGGTCACAGTCTTAATAACATCTGGACCAGTAATAAACATATGCGAAGTCTCATTAACCATCACAGTGAAGTCAGTGAGTGCTGGGGAATATGCAGAACCACCTGCACATGGGCCGAGGATCAAAGAGATTTGAGGAATAACACCAGAGGAGCGAGTGTTTAGGCGGAAGATTTTTCCGTAACCTGCAAGAGAAGCAACGCCTTCTTGAATACGAGCGCCACCTGAGTCATTTATTCCAATGAGTGGAATTCCACTCTTTAATGCAAACTCTGCAATCTTTACGATCTTCTCTGCATGAACTTCACCGAGTGATCCACCCATGATTGTGAAATCTTGTGAATACAGTGCAATCGGACGTCCATCTACAGTTGCTGTTCCAATTACAACGCCATCTCCGTAAGGGCGATTATTTTCCATCCCAAATTGCGTTGAACGGTGGCGAGCAAACTCATCAATTTCAGTAAATGAATCTGGGTCAACCAACATTTCAATACGCTCACGGGCAGTGTTCTTACCCTTGGCATGCTGCTTCTCAACGGCGCGTGCTGAGCCAGCGTGTACCGCTTCTTCAACGCGCGCACGCAGATCTTCGATTTTCCCGGCAGTTGTATGCAGATCACGGCTCATACCCCTACGGTACATGTCATGGGCGTTGAAATGCTAAGAGGGGCACTTGATAAGTCACTTATCAACTCTTCAGTTACGCAGTACTGGCGAGTAAGCGTGGTTGATGTCACCGCCTCTACGCAAAACGATCTAGCCGCTTTAGCGCGCAGCGGAAAAGCTAAACCTGGCGATGTCATTGCCGCCAATTATCAAAGTGCAGGCCGAGGAAGATTATCAAGAACATTCGAAGCACCTAAAAACTCTGCACTTCTATTTTCTTTCTATATTCAACCAAAGAGAAATAAAGAAGATTGGGGATGGATTGCAATAATTGCAGGTGCATCAGTTGCGCAAGCGCTAGATAAAGTTAAGGCAAACGTTAAATGGCCAAATGATATTTTGGTAAATGAGAAAAAGATTTCTGGATTGATTGCAGAAATAGTTGACGATGGAGTTGTCGTTGGAATTGGGATAAATGTTGGAATGACTTTAGAAGAACTTCCTGTGCCAACTGCCACATCTCTGGCAATAGAAGGCGTGAGCGATACAAGCAGAAATGAAATTTTGGCAAGAGTTCTAGCTTTGTTTGAAACCAACTTTACCGCTTGGGATGCAGGAGATAATTCAGTGGCACAGATATATGCATCCCTGAGCTCCACCCTTGGAACTAAGGTGCAGATTCATTATCCGAACGAACAAATTGAAAAAGGCCTGGCAGTGGCAATCTCGCCTCGCGGTGAGTTGATTTTAGATTCAGGTAGCCATGTTCAAGCCGGCGACGTAGTTCATCTACGATAAGCCAGTGAGTAATCATTTTCCAACTGTTGGCGTGATTGGTGCTGGGCAATTAGCTCGCATGAGCGTTGCTCCTGCGGCAGCACTTGGAGTCAATCTCTTATTACTTGCAAATGATGCTCACGATAGTGGAGCGCAAATAACAAACCATGTGGTCGGTGACTATAGAGATCTAGAAACTGTCCGCGCGTTCGCCCGCAAATGTGACGTCATTACTTTTGAACACGAATTGATCCCACTGAGCATCATTAAAACTTTAGAGGCAGATGGGGTAGTAGTTCGTCCAAGTTCTGCCAGTTTTATATTTTCACAAGATAAGGCTGCAATGCGTGAGCGCTTGAGCAAATTTCCTTCACCAAAGAACGCTGTGGTAACAAAAGCCGAAGAAGTGCGTGAATTCCCAGTAATTGCAAAAGCTGTTTCAGGCGGTTATGACGGTCGTGGCGTATGGAAAATCAATACTGAAGCAGAGCTGGCCGCAGTATTAAAAGAAGTTGGCAAAGTACTAATTGAAGAGCTCATTGATTTCGATTATGAATTAGCTGTGATGGTGGCGCGATCACCTCATGGTCAAGCAACTACTTGGGCTCCAACTCAAACAATTCAGCGCGATGGCATTTGCGTTATGACTATTACGCCAGCTCCAGAGCTATCTAATGAATTAAGTGAGAAAGCACAGAAATTAGCTTTAGACATTGCCAATGAAATTGGAGTCATTGGTGTTATGGCAGTAGAAATCTTTGTTAAAGGTGAAGAGTTATTCATTAATGAGTTAGCAATGCGTCCTCATAACTCTGGGCACTGGACAATCGAAGGTTCTGTAACTTCTCAGTTCGAACAACATCTACGAGCTGTTTTAGATCTTCCCCTTGGAAATCCACAGATGACTGCCCCGTTAGCGGTGATGGGAAACATCCTGGGAGGGGATAAGGAAGATATGTATCGCCCATATCTACATCTCATGGCCCGCACGCCAGAGTTGAAATTTCACCACTATAAGAAAGATGTACGCCCAGGACGCAAGATTGGCCATGTTAATTTGCTGGGAGATAACCTCGTAGAATTAACCCAAGAAGTTCAACATGCCCTTGATTACATGAGCGGAGAAATTGATGAGTGATGTAGCAATCATCATGGGATCAGATTCTGATTGGCC
>JBEATO010000009.1:0-3898 GCA_041161945.1 Actinomycetota bacterium | reverse complement strand
CTATTGAACTCAGTCCAAGCTCCCTTAAAGCGCGTTGACTCAGAGAGTGCTAAGTAAGAAGACCATTCAGCAAAAGATTCATTGAGCCACAGGTCATCCCACCAGAACATGGTGACCATGTCGCCAAACCACATGTGCGCCATTTCATGCAGGATGGTGTTGGCACGTGAGAGGTATGCCTTTTCTGGCATGTGTGAGCGGAAAACTAGAACATCTTCACGGAATGTGACTGCGCCAGCGTTTTCCATTGCACCGAAGTTGAAATCAACAACTGCGATTTGATCATATTTTTCAAATGGATATGCCAGACCAAAGACTTTTTCAAAGTATTCAAAGCCCTGCTTAGTAATCAGGAAGATATCTTCCGGATCTAGGTATTGCATCATCGATTTACGGCAGTAGATTCCAAGAGGAATCTCTTTCTCACCCTTATAGACATCATGGACAGATGAATACGGCCCTGCAATGAGTGCATCTAGGTAGGTTGCAATACGTGGGGTAGTTGTGAACTTCCATTCAACTGATTCACCCTTAGTTGTCTTTGACTCAACTGGGTTATTTGAAACTGCTTGCCAGTGACCCGGTGTTGTTACGGTGAGGGTAAATGTTGCTTTTAGAGATGGCTGATCAAAGCAGGCAAACATGTTGCGAATATGCGCGGTCTCACCTTGTGAGTACAGATAAACCTCACCATCGGCTGGATCTACTGAGCGCTGCAAACCTTCACCTGATTTTGAATACTCAGCTTCGAGTTCAATTACTAAGACGTTATCGGCAGCTAAGTTGGTGATGAAAATGCTTTCGCCATCAAAGCCAGAAACATCAACTGCTGCGCCATTCAAGGTTGCGCTAATAACACTGCGTCCCACAGCATCTATAAAGGTTGCATAACCAGGCTTGTTGCATGTGAATGAAATCTCTGATTTTGAATAAAAGGTTTCTTCGCCCTTGGTGACATCCAAGGTGACTGCATAGCTGTTTACGTAAAGATGTTCCGCACGATCTTTGGCTTCAGCACGGCTCAAATTCAGACCTGGCACTTGTAACTCCTCTTAATGGATGGGGCGCTTTTGTAGGTTCCAATCCAACCATGACAGAGTTAGGACATGGAACGCCCTTCGGTACGCAGCTATAGCATCCGGGGCTCTCGTATTACCCAGGCCCAACGCGCTGCAAAGGATGAGCTACAGGCTATTTACGGTATTTCCGTTGAGGAAAAGAAAGTAAATCTCAAAGAAATCTTTCCCACCAGCCAGAAAATCATTATGGAGATCGGTTTTGGCATGGGTGAAGCCACTGCCATCATCGCCAAAAATCACCCCAATAACGCCTACATCGCCGTTGATGTTCACCCACCAGGAATCGGCAAGCTTTTGGGCCGCATTGTGGACAATGGCTTAACAAACCTGCGCGTCATTGAAGATGATGTTCATATCGTTTTGCCTCATATGTTTGAGGATGAATCCCTTGATGCCATTCATCTTTATTTTCCAGATCCTTGGCCTAAGAAAAAACATAATAAGCGCCGAATAGTTAATGAAGGCTTTCTTGCACTTATTCACCCAAAGTTAAAAAAGGGCGGCTATATCCATATTGCAACTGACTGGGTTCCTTATGCAATTAGCATGCAGGAAGTTTTTGCTGCCTCATCTTTATTTACTGGGGGAGTGATTGAAAAACCTGAATCACGTCCGGTCACACGCTTTGAAGGTCAGGGGATCGATAAAGATCACCAAGTTACTGATTTGATGTATTTTCGTAAGTAGAAATCTTGTTGATGCGTCGCACATGACGTTCATCGTTTGTAAATGGCGTTTCAATGAAAGCATCAATGATTGCCTTGCACTCATCAATTGAATGCATACGGCCACCAATACCCACCACATTTGCATTGTTGTGCTCTTTTGCAAGCTTTGCCGTTTCAACGCTCCATGCTAGAGCTGCTCTCACGCCTTTAACTTTGTTAGCAGCAATCTGCTCACCGTTACCAGAGCCACCTAAAACAATGCCTAATGAGCCAGCATCTTTGACTGTTGCAACAGCTGCTGGAATACAGAAATCTGGATAGTCATCTAGCGCGTCATATTCATGTGGTCCGTGGTCAGTGACTTTGTGGCCTTTGGACTCCAGGTATTGAACAAGTGCGCTCTTTAACTCAAGGCCTGCGTGATCACTACCGATATGAATGTTCATGTGAGCATCTTGCCATTAACACCGTGGGCATAAAGAAAACCCGCCACATTCTCATCAATGTGGCGGGTTTTCACCCTTAGGAGGTTTCTAGCTTTATCAGAAGTTAGTGATTAGGACCGTGTCCGCCTTTTTGCCCGCCCTTACCCATTCCTGGGCCCATTGCTGGACGGACTGCATCAACTTTGGCAGTTACATGCGCAGTTAAATCGGCTTTCATAGTGGTTGCTTGTGCTGCAGTCATCTTTCCAGCTGTAACAGCTGCATCGATTTTCTTTGTGTGATCAGCAACAAGTGCGGTGATGAGTGCAGCTCGCTTGTCACCAGCAATTACACCCAGTGATTTACCAGCAGCTAAACCAGCTTGAATTTCTGCAGTGCTCTTACCGATTGTCGTTGCAATCAGTGTTTGGTGAGCTTGGCGGTTAGCACCCTTATTTGCATCATGTGCTTTTCTAGCTGCAGTTGCCGCGCCAGTTATTGCATCAGCTTGTGCTTGAGTAATTGTTCCTGCTTTTACAAGTGTTGAAAGAACAGTTGCTAAACCTGCACCTTGATCACCTTTTTTACTCATAACGCCACCAGCCATTGGATTAGCAATGGTGCTAACTGTGGCGCGAGTTATTGCTTGGCGAACTGATACTGATTTTCCATTTGACTTAGTTGGTGATGCTGATGCAACACCTACTGTGCCAACCGATAGCGCAACAGTTGTTAAAACTACTGCGGCTATCTTTTTATTTGCTGACATTTGCATGTCTTCCTCTCAACTAGTGGAACTGTCTGTGACCCCTCGTCATCGACTACCCGTAATCAACTCCCTTATGCTGTATAAAGTAGTAGGCAAGTCTTAGAACACTGTGTGAGTTTCTTTATCTTTTGTAGGGGCTACCTGACACGCACGCTCAACTTTTGCCGTGGGACGCCCTATTTAGTCACAAAGTTACCTGTTTCACACTGGTTCTCAGAACTTTCCCAGACCTCTAGAAACCAGGATTCTCATGAAAACTAAAACCAATCTCATCGCATTAGCGTTGATCGCAACATTAATCAGTAGCCCACAAGCAATTCCTGCGGGTAAGACATCACTTGTTGTTAAAGAACCAGTGCGATCTTCAAAATCAATTCCTAACACGATATTAAGTGGCACAGGAATTCCATTAAAAACTATTGGCATAGATGGTGATTTCTATATTGATGTGAAGAATGCAAATCTCTATGGTCCTAAAACAAAAGGGGTGTGGAAGTTAGCAACTACATTGCGAATTGCTGATACAAAAGAGATGGTAGTTCCAGTTGCTGGTATAGATGGAGCTAAAGGAAACACAGGAGAACAGGGTTTAACAGGTGCTAATGGAACCAACGGAATAGATGGAGCAAAAGGAGCAGATGGAGCAAAAGGAGCAGATGGAGCAAAGGGTGCTACAGGATTAACAGGTGCAACTGGATCATCTGGTTACACAGGTGCCACAGGCTCTGTTGGTGCAACTGGTGCTAAAGGTGAAACGGGAGCAACAGGTTTAGCTGGAGCTGCAGGAACTAATGGAACAGCAGGAGCAAAAGGTGACACTGGCACAGCTGGCACTAATGGAGTTGATGGAAGTAAAGGTGATGCCGGATTAGCTGGAGCTAAAGGTGATGCAGGAATACAAGGAATTAAAGGTGATACAGGATTAACAGGCAGTTCAGGAGCAGCTGGTGGTACAGG
>JBEATO010000101.1:0-15440 GCA_041161945.1 Actinomycetota bacterium | reverse complement strand
ATGGGCGCAAAGCCATAGTAGAGAATGACTTTGTTGAAATTCATCTCACTACGCCCTCTCTGCTAAAAGTAAAGAAACTAATTCATGTGGCTCAAATGATTGTGGCCATTGTGGGTTTTCACGACCAACACCATGGGCAACAACAAATGAGGCACGCTCTCTCGCGCTATCTCCGCCATGTCCGCCTTCATCAATATGTCCATGATCTGTTGTCACAACAACTAACCATGGCTCTTGACTAGCACGGGCATGAACTGCTTGAAGTAAATTATCCAAGTAAGCATCGATTCGCGCAATTGCCCCCTTGTATTCATCACCAATTGAGCCAAAAGCATGACCAGCCTCATCTGCTCCACAGAAGTAAACAAAGGAGACATCAGGGCCATGTTGAGAGATTGCATAGTGCGCAGCTGCCGCGATTTCTGCATCGACTTGGGTGTAACCATAGGTTTCACCATCTCGAACTAATACACGATGGCGCAGAGCTTTTGCTTGTTCGCGACGTTCATGAATAACAGGTCCGTGGCCAATGGGATCAACTAATGGTGGCCATCCTGCTGCTGCAAATGTTGTTGTGCTTTGATCTTGATAAAAAGCTTGAGACAAAAGATCAGGATGATGGAGAAGTTTGTGTCCAGTAAAGGAGTTATCAATTACTCCATGCTGTGAATGCTTTGTTCCTGTAAGCAGAGTAGACCAACTTGGACCTGACCAAGTTGGGGGCTCAATTGTTATCGGTGTGAAAAATCCTTTTTCTTTTAACGCCACCAAAGTCGGAGCGTTCTCAAGAGCGGTATCTAGATTAAGTCCATCGATACCAATTAAAAGGATTTTACTTTTCATCTACGCAATTGCTGCTGAAATTAACTTGGTGTGTGCCGGTGATGAACCACAGCAAGAGCCAACAATGTTGACGCCTAGATCTTTCATCTCCTTGGCATAACGTGCCATTTCCTCTGGTGTGCCATCATAAATAAAGACATCGCCTTGGAGTTTTGGAAGTCCAGCATTTGATTGAGTAATAATAAAGACGCCTTCTGGGCGAGCTTCTACTAACTCTTTAGCAATCTGTGACATCTCATCTGTTCCCCGGCCACAGTTTGCACCGATGATGCGCACACCCAGCGCTGCTAAATGCTTAATGGCCATTGCAGGCTTAACACCCATCATGGTGCGCAGATTTGTATCAAAGCTCATCGTCACAATAATTGGCATTCCAGGTGCAACTTCTTGAGCTGCTGTAACGGCGGCTTCAACTTCACCAAGATCTGACATGGTTTCAATAAGAATCGCATCCACACCACCAGCAACAAGTGCGCTGATTTGGGCGGCAAATAAAGCCTTACCGGTTTCGGGTGTAAGAGTTCCCATAGGTTCCATTAATTCACCAGATGGCCCGATATCTCCCATTACAAAACATCCAGCGTGACGATCAGCAACTTTGCGTGCAATTGCTGCGCCAGCCTTATTTAATTCTGCAAGGCGATCTTCAAGTCCGTGCATGGCAAGACGGCCAGCGGTTCCACCAAAAGTATTTGTCGTAATGAAATTTGCGCCAGCTGCTGCATATGCCTCTAGAACTGCCTCAATCTCCTCTGGCTTTTCAACATTCCAAAGCTCAGGTGCACCGCCATCGGTGAGTCCGCGATCTTGCAACATCGTGCCCATGGCGCCATCAGAGACAAGAGTTGCTTTCTCTAACGCTTCATAAATTGCAGACATTACTTTTCTCCCAGGGCATCTAACAGTGCAGAAAGTTTTTCTTCACTCAATTCTTTTTCAAGCTCATCTACAATTCGCGCTCCAACAACATCTGGTGCGCCTTCTGCTTCGACCCATGGATCACGGTTCCAACCAGAGGTGTATGCATCAGCATCAATTTCACCTAGGCGCATCGCTGCTTCATCGATAGCCTCTTGAAAGCGAGAAGCCAACATGATTTTGATAGTTGTTTCACCCGAGCGTGCGACAACCATTGATGGAATCTCACGCCAGCGCATAATTTGATATTCGCTCATTCGGCAATTCTATAGGCCAACTTCCCAACCTTTCACACGTGAGCAAGTATCCTTTAACCATGGTTCATCTACATTCAGTTGATTTATGGCAACAAGCGGCGGTAGTTATCAACGCCGTGATAGCAGCAGTCCTTGGCTCACTCATTGGCTGGGAACGAGACCGGGCTGGTAAATCTGCAGGGCCTAGAACTATGGCCCTGGTGTGTGCATCCTCTGCTGTCATTGTTGCAATTGGCGCAGCCGTTGGCGCTGAAGCTCAATTTGGTGATCCAACTCGTGCCCTGCACGCAGTTGTAACAGGCATTGGTTTCCTTGGTGCTGGACTTATCTTCACAAACACACGTGCGGGCTCATCAGGAATTGGTGGCGTCACAACGGCAGCAACTGTATTCACAACTGCAACTGTCGGTGTCGGTGTCGGTTTGGGCTTTCAAGTAGCAGCGGCTGGTTTAACACTAGTTATCTTGGTTATCTTGCGATCAACGCAAGTAATCGAGGCAACTACTAATCGCCATGACTAACGCTTATTAATTTTTAATACAACATTTCGATCAGTAACTCTGCCTAACCACCAATCAATTCCATGCTTTGCGCCAAGCTCTGGTCGCTTTTGCCAAACATTTGCGCTAATGGTTCGAGATAGTGCCGCAATTTCTAGTGGAGTAGTTGCCCCTGCATAATCAATGCCAGCTGCGTGATCAATAACAGTTAATCCAAAGTAGATATCGCCAGTTGCATCTGTAACGATTTCCACTGTGCGGGATTGCTGTGGCCAATCAGCGTGGGATGCAGTTTCAATCTGCCAGAAGCCATTCACTTCTTCGATATCGCCAATCCATTCAATATGGTGTCGATGCTCATGTCCGGCAAGCCAGGCAATAACTTTTGGATATTTGAGCAACATGTCTCGAATTTCATCCAAGCAAACTCGTCGACCAGTAGGTGAGTAATCATTAAACATTTTACTTAACGGATGATGAGAAGCTAGAACTACTGGCTTTTGTGATGCAGCAACTTCCTTTTCTAGCCAAGCAAACTGTTCTTCATCCATCGACCCTTGCCAGCCACCGTAGTGATTGACGCTATCTATAACTATTAACTTCACGCCTTGAATATCAGTGGAGTAATACATTGTTTTATTGCGTGCATTTTCTTCAGTAAAGCCATGACCACGTGGAGAACCTGGAGAAGCTAAGTGGAGCTTGGCATATTCCCCACGCTCTATAGCTCGCCGCTCAAGATCGGCAGCAACGTCAATATAAGGCGCATCATCTGCTGCCGGGTAGCCAGCTGGACCAACTTCCTTAAACTGCATTAAAACTTCAAAAAGATTTGTAGTTGATGGCAGCCCCGTGTATCGCTTGCCATCAACCATCTCTTTATTTACTTCAGGTGTAGGTGCAACAGTTCCTTGCAAGAGTGCATCATGGTTACCGTGGACTGCAAACCAAGGAAAACTCAACCCAGTTGCTTTAAAGGGTGCACGGCATGAGTTTAAAAGATTAGGAACAACTGGGAATCCATATTTCGCGCGAGGGAGATCATCTTCTTTTCCTGTGGGAGTTCCATGTGGGTGCCAATAGCGAACATCGTAATGTTCAGCGCCATCATCAATGACACCTTCGTATTTTGAAAAATCACCTGAGTCAGGACGAATCTCAAGACCATCTAAAAGCGCTAAATACCAATCAACTTCATTTTTCTGCGCGTTATCTGTGGTGTCACCTGTAATGATTGCACCAGCAATTTCATGGCCAGATAGAGGGCCTCTAGTAATTGTGTTTAGTGATTGCACCATAGATTCAACAACATGAGGCGAGAGCATTGAGTGCGCACGGTATGTGCCAATAGTTCCAACCTGTTCACGGATTGGACTATCAGGATCTGCATTTCTATCTAAATATTCAGGTCGAGTGGGAGATTGCGCATCACAAACATGAAGATCAGAAAGGTGGTGAAGCAATAAAAGGGGAGTACTGGATGCGGGGAATTCATGCCCACAATGTGGTTCAGCAGGCACATTTACAAGGTTGCGCCAGCCCAATGAGTTAGCTTCTCCACGAGCAAATGCCATAGTCAGTATCCTACTCAAATGGAAAGCAAGGCTGGAAGCATCATCGTCTTAAGCGGCGGCACCAGTTCTCGCTTTGGCGCTGATAAATCCCAGGCCATGTTGGGCCATCAACAGTTAATACATCACATTCTTACGGGCATTCCCAAAGAATTTGAAATCATTATTGTGGGAGCAGATCCATTGTTCACGCTAGCTTCCTATCGCTGTGTTCAAGAAAACCCAGTTGGCGGTGGACCGGTAGCGGGAATTGCAGCAGCGTTAGAACTTTGTGAGAGTGAGATTGTTGGAGTTCTAGCTACCGATATGCCATTTGCAGGCGCTCATATGATTCATCTTTTAAGTGCAATGACTTCACACGATGATGCGATTATTTTTGTTGATTCAGAGGGCTTTAAGCAACCTCTAGCTGCGCTCTACCGACGCGAAGGGCTAGAGACAGCACTGTCTAAGATCGGTAATCCTCACGGTGCTTCTATGCGTACTTTGATTTCGCATTTGAATATTCACGAGATCCCTATGAGTCCAGAGATTGAAAAAGCCATGATTGATGTTGATACACCCCATGATTTAGTTGTTGCTATGGAATACCTGGCAAAACTATGAGCGCACTCATTGAAGGAAGTTGGGATGATGCGCGTGGGATAGCCCAGTCCGCATTCAAACAGTTGAAGTCAGAATCATTGCCAGTTGCGAAATGCATTAATAGAACCTTGGCCGTAGATGCCAAATCACTCGTTGATCTTCCAACCTATGCAACCTCTGCCATGGATGGTTATGCAGTCAGTGGTTCAGGTCCGTGGAAAATAGTGGGTGAAGTAAAAGCTGGATTGCCGATGAAAGGTGTACTTGAATCAGGTGCAGCTGTTGGAATTGCGACTGGTGCGGTGATTCCCGAGGGAACATTTGGAATCATTCGTTGGGAATCAGCAAAGGTAGATGGAACAGAGTTAAACGGGGCAGTAGTTAAAGATCAAGATATTCGACCACCAGCCCATGAATGCAAAGCCGGCGATGTGATTGTAAATAAAGGTACAGTGCTAAACCCAGCGATGATTGGTTTACTTGCCGCTGCAGGCTTTGATGAAATAGATGTTGTTTTACAACCTAGAGTTGCACTTGTCTTGTTGGGTGATGAGATTCAACTCAGCGGCATTCCCCGTGATGGATTGGTGCGAGATGCACTTGGACCACAGCTACCTGGTTGGTTAAACGCTATGGGTGCACAAATAATTAGTACTCAATACATTTCTGATCAATTAGATCTAGTGGTTACTGCGCTAAAAAATGCCTGTGAAAAGGCAGATATCGTCATCACCACAGGTGGCACAGCTCAAGGCCCACGCGATTACCTACACGGAGCACTCGATGCAATCGGTGCAGATATTTTGGTTGACACAGTCAAAGTGCGACCAGGTCACCCCATGTTGTTAGCGCGCAAAGGTGATGTAGCCATTCTTGGTCTTCCTGGGAATCCACAATCTGCAATCGTTGCACTTGCATCCCTTGGCCAACCAGTTATTGCTTCTCAGCTAGGTCAGACACATAAGAAGTTAGCAAAAGTCATTACAGCGAGTGAATTAAGCGCACCGCAAGACTTCACCCGTTTAATCATCGGCAATCTCATTGATGGTCAGTTCCATGTTGCGCCATATTTAGGCTCTGCAATGCTGCGTGGATTAGCGCACTCTGATGGCTTTGCCATTGTTACGAAGGCTTTGACCGGTGTTGGCGAGCAAGTGCGCTGGTTAGACTTACCGGCATGAGCGATGGATTAACCCACCTAAATAGTTCAGGTGAAGCCAACATGGTTGATGTGACTGGCCGTGATGTAACTGTGCGCGAAGCGATTGCATCTGGAAAGGTAAAACTCTCCAGTGAAGTTGTTGCACTGCTTCGTGATGGATCAACACCTAAGGGTGATGTTCTATCTACCGCAAGAATTGCGGGCATCATGGCAGCCAAAAAGACAAGTGAGTTGATTCCACTATGTCATCCCATAGCAATAAATAAGATTTCTATTGAACTAGCCATTACTGATGCAGGTGTAGATATCTCCTCGCATGTGATTACTTCAGATCGCACTGGTGTTGAGATGGAGGCGTTAACTGCCGTTAGCGTTGCTGGACTAACGATTATTGACATGATTAAAGCTTTAGATCCAGCGGCTGAAATTAGTGCAATTCACGTTGATTCAAAATCTGGTGGAAAGAATGGCGATTGGAAGCGCAAGTGAGTATGCGCACCGCAGTTGTTATAACTGCAAGTAATCGAGCCTCACGTGGTGAGTATGCAGACTTAAGCGGTGCATCACTTGCAAAGGGGCTTAACGCACTTGGCTATGAAGTATCTGGACCACATGTAGTTGCAGATTCGATTGATTTAATTTCAGAGCAACTTACTGTGGCGCTAGCGAATAAAACTCGTCTTATTGTCACAACTGGTGGCACAGGTGTTTCTCCGACAGATGTAACACCTGAGGCAACTGCGCCTTTTATTGAAAAGGTTATTCCGGGTTTTTCTGAAGCTCTACGCGCCTATTCACGAGATAAAGTCCCAACATCTGATCTAACAAGAGGTTTAGTTGGAACACATGGAACGTCTCTGATAATTAATCTGCCTGGATCACAAGGTGCAATTGCTGATGGCCTAGTAATTATCGAACGTTTAGCAGGCCATATTCTTGATCAGCTCGATGGCAAGGATCACTGATGCCAGAGCTGGTCTATGCAGTTGTTACTGATGCACCTGTGAATATTGCAGAACTTTCTAAGTTGGTTACAAACCCACAAAGCGGCGCTGTTGTCACATTTTGCGGAGATGTTCGAAATCATGACGGTGGCAAAGAAGTCGCATCACTTCTTTATGAGATTCATCCAAGTGCTCCAGAGCAAATCAAACTGATCGCAGAATCCATAATTGATCGATTTGATATTGAAAAAGTAGCTGTGGCCCATCGTTATGGGAATATTGCTATCGGTGAAACAGCCTTTGCAGTGGCAGTCTCTGCTGCTCATCGCCAAGCCGCCTTTGATGCCTGTTCTGCAATAGTGGATGAAGTAAAGGCAAACCTGCCTATTTGGAAGCATCAGAAATTTACTGATGGCACAGATCAATGGGTGAACTGCGCATGAGCAAACTCATTGATACGTATGGCCGCGAGCACCGCAATCTTCGCGTTTCACTGACTGATCGTTGTTCACTTCGCTGCACTTATTGCATGCCCAATGATTTTGCGGCGTGGATTCCTAATGATGATTTGCTGACTACTAATGAGCTTCTCACGGTTATTGAAGTAGCCGTAGAACAAGGAATTAATGAGGTGCGCTTAACTGGCGGTGAGCCTTTGCTTCGCCCAGATATTGTGGAAATAGTTGACCGTATTGCCGGTCTTGCTAATGCCCCGCGTTTGACTTTAACTACCAATGGTTTAAAACTAAAAGAATTGGCACTTCCATTAGCAAAAGCTGGTTTGAATCGAATCAATATCAGTTTGGATACTTTGAGCCGTGAGCGTTTCAAGAAACTGACATATAGAGATCGCTTTGATGATGTCATCGAAGGATTACATGCTGCTAAAGCTGCAGGTCTGTTTCCTATAAAAGTTAATACTGTTTTGCTTCAAGGGATCAATGATGATGAAGCACCAGCGTTATTGGCGTGGGCAATAGAAAATGAATACTCATTGCGCTTCATTGAGCAGATGCCGCTAGATGCCGGTGGGATTTGGGATAGAGCAACAATGGTGACTGCTGATCAGATTTATGCAGATCTATCCACGCGCTATGAGTTAACTCCTGTTGATGGCCGTGGTTCAGCACCTGCTGAGGAGTTCTATATCAATGGCACACAAGCAACAGTTGGAATTATTGGCAGTGTGACAAGACCGTTTTGCGGAGCATGTGATCGCTTGCGCTTAACATCTGATGGCCAATTGCGCTCGTGTTTGTTTTCAAATGAAGAAGTTGATGTGAGAAAAGTATTGCGTGATGAGAGCAAAGATGATGTTGCAAAGCGAGTGGAAATAGCGGCCCGCTTCCAGAAAACTGTAATAAGCAAGCTGCCTGGTCACGGAATTAATGACCCTTCTTTTATTGCACCTCTTAGACCAATGTCTGCAATTGGTGGTTAGCCACCAGCAAAACGTGGCAATACATCAACAAAACTGCCTGCATGAATAGGCATATCCATATCGTTCACCGCTACTGAATCAACCAAGAATGAGCATTGATCAATAACATGAGCTAGTGCGGGGTTATTGGCCGTAACTTGTGTGAGGATGGTTGAGAGAGATGCTGGATTCACACGCTCAACGCTTACTCCAGCTGCGGCTCGCGCAGCAGCAAAGTAGCGAATCTCTATATCCATAGCCATAGTGACATTGTATGGTTACCCAATGCTCGAGTACATCATTATCTTCCTAGTCGGCATTCTTGTCGGTGGAATTAATGGAATGGCTGGGGGAGCCTCGGTTATCTCTTACCCAGTCCTACTCGCAACAGGAATGTCGCCGGTAAGTGCGGCCATTTCAAATGCCCTAGGTGTCACACCAGCAAACTTCTTTGCACTCATCGCTGTGCGCGATCAAATGCGTGCCTACTTTCAGGAATACAAGACGCTCATTTATATATCCATTGTTGGTTCTACGATTGGTGCATTCTTACTGCTCAATGTGCCACCAGGTGTATTTGAAAAGATGGTTCCTTTTCTTCTTCTCTTTGCCAGCTTGTCATTTTTGATTAAAGCTAAGCCTGATCGCGGTGCCAGGCATGGCCTGGTTGAAAAGATTGGAATTGCAGGAAGCGGTTTGTACTGCGGCTACTTCGGTCCAGGCCAAGGCGTGATGGTGATTGCTGTCCTTGCCCGCGACATCAGGCGCGACCCTAAGACTCTTAATACTGCTAAGAATTTAATTGTTGGCTGGACCTCATTGATCTCCAACATCATCTATATCTTTAGCGGGTTGGCCCATTGGGGAGCAGTTATTGCTCTATTAATAGGTGCCAGCATTGGCGGAACCTATGGGGGACGCTATGCGGCGAGAATGCCGGTGGCCGTCTATCGAGCGCTCATTCTCACCGTGGGCTTTGGCGCCTCAGCCTGGCTCTTTACCAAGTACTACTAAGGCTAAAACCACCTCCTCGTGCCTCTTTTCATTGGTATATCACTGATATATCATCGCCAATGTGAGCCAAGCTATCCATATTCTCTCCAGAGAGAGCTCCTCGCTATCTGAGGCAGCCTATAGCCGTATTCGCTCAATGATTATTACGTTAGAACTTGAACCAGGATCACTCATTAGTGAGAGTGCATTGATGAGCACATTAAAGATGGGTCGCACACCCATTCGTGAAGCTCTGCGCTCGCTAGCAAATGAAAAACTCGTCGAGGTTTATCCACGTCGTGGCATGTTTGTTTCCCGTGTTGATGTTGCAAATCTTTCCCAACTCTCTGAAACCCGTGCAGTTCTTGAGATTAAGGCTGCAGAACTTGCTGCCACACGTTCAACTCCTGCTGACCAAGAGATTACAAAAGCATTAATAAATGAGATTAGGGCAATCAAAGGTGATTTAGATATGCCAACTTTGATTGGGTTAGACCAGCGAATTCACCATCACATCTATCAATGCACCCACAATGAATTTCTAGCATCAGCCCTTGATAACTACTACGCCCACGCTCTTCGCATCTGGTTCTTAGCACTGGATCGCGTTGAGCATTTAGCTGATGCAATTATCGAACACCGAGCTTTATTAGAAGCAATCGCAAGTAATGATCCAAAAGCAGCATCAAAGGCAATGAAAGAGCACGTTGAAGGTTTTGAATCAGAAATCCGTAAGTCTTTATAACCACCACCAACAGAAAAAGGAAATGAAGCTATGAGTAAGTTACCTGCAAAGGCTAAGTGCGTTGTTATCGGCGCTGGAATCGTCGGCAACGGTATGGTCTATCACCTTGCAAAGCTCGGCTGGAAAGACATAGTCCAGATAGATAAAGGACCTCTTCCTAACCCTGGCGGCTCAACTGGCCACGCATCTAACTTCATCTTCCCTGTGGATCACTCCAAAGAGATGACAGCAATTACGGCTGAAAGTATGCGCCAATACAAAGAGTTTGGAACCTTCACTGAAACTGGTGGAATTGAAGTTGCACGTTCAGAAGAGCGTATGCAAGAGCTGGCACGCCGCATTACATCTGCAAAGTCTTGGGGAATCGAAGGTGGTCGAATCCTCACTCCTGCAGAGGTAAAAGAGTTAGTGCCATACATCGATGAAAGCATCATTTTAGGCGGGTATTACCAGCCAACTGTGGGCGTCGTTGACTCACTTCGCACAGGAACAATTATGCGCGAGAAAGCACAAGAGATGGGTGCAGCGCAATCATTTGCAAACGTTGAAGTACAAGACATAAAGGTTGAAAACGGAGTTGTAAAGGCAGTTGTTACTGATCAAGGAACAATTGAAGCCGACTACGTAGTTATTGCTACAGGTTGCTGGTCACCAAAGCTAGCTGCAATGGCCGGAGCACACATTCCGTTAACACCTGCCGTTCACCAGATGAAGGACATTGGACCAGTTCCATTCTTTAAAGACACCAAGGGTGATATTGAATGGCCAATTGTTCGTGACATGGATGTGTTCATGTATGAGCGCCAACATGGAACGGGACTTGAAATTGGTTCCTATGCTCACCGTCCAATTCTTTACACACCAGATGACATTCCTTCAAATGCAACTGCAGCTCTTTCTCCAACAGAGTTTGCATTTACTCAAGCAGATTTTGATATCCAAGATGAGCATGCCTATGAATTGATGCCATCAATTGTTGGAGATGAATCAGTGCGTGAGAAGTATGCATGTAACGGAATTCTTTCCTACACACCAGATGGAATGCCTATTCTTGGCGAAACTCCAGAAGTTAAGAATCTATGGTCAGTAGCTGCAGTGTGGATTAAAGAAGGTCCAGGAACTGCAAAGTCTGTAGCTGAATGGATGGTTCTAGGAGATTCACATATTGATCTTCATGCATCAAATATTGCTCGCTTCCATGAGCACCACAAAGAAGAGAAGCACATTAAGTCTCGTGTGGCTGAATCCTTCAACAAGACCTATGGAATCGTTCACCCACTTGAGCAGTATGAATCAAATCGTAAGGTTCGCCTGTCTCCTTACTATGAGCGCGAAGCAGCCCTTGGCGCAGTCTTCTATGAGACTGCTGGATGGGAACGTCCGTTCTGGTATGAATCAAATAAGGATTTAGTTGCAAAGTTTGGCGACAAGGTAATGCCACGTGCTGCTGAATGGGAATCACGCTGGTGGTCTCCAATTATCAATGCAGAGCACCTACAAATGCGCGAGACTGCAGGAATCGTGGATTTAACTGCCTTTGCATACTTTGATATCACTGGCCCATCAGCTTTGGCAGTTGTGCAAAAGGCAGCTCTGCGCCAGATGGATGTTGCTATTGGCCGCGTTGTTTACACACCTGTACTTGGTCCAAATGGCGGATTCAAATCTGATTTAACAATCATGCGCCTTGATACCGATCACTTCCGCGTTGTTACTGGCGGTGCACACGGTATGGCAGATAAGAAGTGGTTTGCTGATCTATTGCCAGCCGATGGCTCTGCAAAGATCAATGACATTACTTCTGACTACACCACCCTTGGTGTGTGGGGTCCAAATGCTAGAAAGATTGTTCAAGAAGTGACATCTGAAGATATGAGCCATGAATCATTCAAGTTCAGTACTTGTCGAGAGATTGATATCAAGGGCGTGAAAGTTCTTGCATCACGTATTTCCTACGTTGGCGATCTTGGCTGGGAGTTCTATGTTCCTATGGCTGATGGTCCTGCTCTTTGGGATGCACTCTGGGAAGCTGGAAAGAACCATGGATTAATTCCTGTTGGAATTGGTGTGTATGGAACTACTGGTCGTCTAGAGAAGTGCTACCGCGCATACGGCCCAGAGCTTGAAACTGAATACACAGTAGTTGAAGCAGGTATGCAATCTCCAAAGCTCAAAGAGGCAGATTTCATTGGTAAAGAAGCGCACGTAAAGCACCGCGCTGAAAAGCCAGTTGCAATGCTGTGCACACTCTTTGTTGATGATCACACGTCATCTACTGGTGTCAAGCGCTACATGATGGGTAATGAGCCAATCCTTACATTGGATAAGAAGCCAATTACAGATGCACATGGACGACGTTCATATGTAACTAGTGCTGGTTCTGCACCATCACTCGGTAAGCACATCCTCATGTCTTACCTTCCAACTGAGTTAGCTGTTGCTGGAAACAAGTTCATCGTTGAATATCTTGGTGAGCACTATCCATGTTCAGTAGCTGAAGTTGGCCCAACATCAGTATTTGACCCATCAAATGAACGGATCCTTGCATAATGGACGTACTTGTCTGCTTAAAGCGCGTTCCACTAGCTGGTGGAACATTGATTCTGACTCCAGATTCACGCGATATAGAAACTAAGCATTTAGGTTTTGGTATTAGCCCACATGAGGAAAATGCAGTTGAAGCCGGTGTTCAACTCGTTGAACAAATGGGTGGAACACTGACTCTGCTTACTCTTGGACCTAGTGATGCTGAAGAACAACTTCGTTCACAGTTAGCAATTGGTGCAACTCGCGCCGTATTGATTGAAACCGATGGACAAGAGTGGGACCCACAGGGAACGGCTGCCGCACTTGTTGATGCAATCAATGCAGAAGAGACCAAGTTTGACTTAATCATTTTTGGCGCAGAATCTGCTGATAGTGCTGGATATCAAATCCATATTCGTGTGGCCCATGCACTCAATCGCCCGATTATCACCAACGTTAAATCAATGAAGGTTGAAAATGGCGTTGCTGTGTGTGATCGCGTGGTTGCTGCCGGACGTGAGCATTATGAAGTTGCTCTGCCAGCAATTGTCACCGTGCGCGATGGTCTAAACATTCCACGTTATCCATCAGTGCCAGGTCGCATGCAAGCGCGCAAGAAGCCAGTTGATATGAAAAAGGCTGAAGCTAGAGTTCCTAAGTTAGAAAAAGTTACTTTGGCACTTGCACCATCTAAGGCAAAAGGTGCTGAAGTTTTAGGTAATGGGGCAGATGCAGTTCCTGCATTAGTCGAAGTTCTCAAGAAGATTGGAGCCTTCTAATGATTCTTGTACTCGTAGATCATGACCGTGGTGAACTAGATCAACTCTCACTACGCGCACTCACTGCAGCCCGTAAGTTAGGCCAAGATGTTGAAGCAATTGTTATCGGTAAAGAAGGCACAGCACTTGCTGGCATCGTCGGTGAGTATGGTGCAAAGGTTTTACATGTTGCATCTCATACCAACCTAACTGATTACACACCAATGGCATCAGGCCGCGCTCTTAAAGACTTAGTTGAAAAACTAAAGCCGGCAGCTGTATTGGCCGCTGGAAGCCCACGTGGAAATGAACAGTTAGCGCATTTAGCTGCTTTTCTTGATCTTCCAATGGCAGCTGAGTGTTCAGAGATCACTTTAGGTTCACCTCACCATGTGCTTCGTGCACGTTGGGCGGGAAATCTTATTGAATCTGCAAATGTTCACGCAGATTTGTTGATTGCAAGTGTTTTAGCATTTTCAACAGAACCTGAATCAGCCAATGGCAGCGCAGCGACTGTTACTGAGTTTGAACCAGCGCTAGAACCGCAGGATTACGCGGTGAAGGTATTGAGTCGTGATGCTGGTGAATCAAAGGGCGGCGTAACTCTCAATGATGCCAAAGTTATTGTCTCTGGCGGACGTGGTGTTGGTGGTCCAGATGGTTTCGGTCAGATTGAAGAACTTGCAAATTTATTGGGCGGAACCGTTGGTTGTTCACGTGTTGTAACAAGTTCTGGTTGGCGTCCACACGCAGAACAAGTGGGACAGACAGGAACAAAAGTGGCACCTGATCTCTACATCGCAGCCGGTATTTCAGGTGCGATGCAGCACATTGCAGGAATGAAGAACAGTAAGACCATCGTAGTAATTAACACAGATCCAGAGGCTCCAATTCTTAGTTATGCAGATTACGCAATTATCGGTGATTTGCACCAAGTCATACCGGCACTAACTAGCGCAATTCGCCAAGCCAAAGGATAAAAAATGTCAGATATTGAAATTGCACAAGCTGCAAATATGAAGCCGGTCACCGAAATAGGTGCCAGCTTAGGCATTGATGCAGATAACTTAGAGGCTTATGGAAAATACAAGGCGAAAGTTAACCTTAAGTATTTAACTGCTCTTCCAAAGCGCGATAACTCAAAGTTGATTTTGGTAACTGCCATTAGTCCGACACCTGCAGGTGAAGGAAAGACCACAACCACTGTTGGTTTAGGTGATGCTCTTCGCCATATTGGCAAAAATGCAATGATTGCACTTCGTGAACCATCCCTTGGCCCAGTCTTTGGAATGAAGGGTGGAGCAGCTGGTGGCGGTTACGCCCAGGTAGTTCCAATGGAAGATATCAATCTGCACTTCACTGGAGATTTCAACGCTATAGCCCTTGCAAACAACTTACTTGCAGCCCTTATTGATAATCACATCCACCATGGCAACGAGCTAGCCATTGATATTCGCCGTGTCACATGGAAGCGAGTAATAGATATGAATGATCGTGCTTTGCGCGAAATCATTCAATCCATTGGAGGCGTTGGCAATGGATACCCACGTAGTGATGGCTTTGACATTGTTGTGGCCTCTGAAATTATGGCAATCTTCTGTCTTGCAACTTCGATTGAAGATCTAAAAGAGAAGATTGGCAAGATTGTCGTTGGCTATAAGCGCGATAAGACGCCGGTACTTGCCTCTGAGCTCAATGCACAAGGTGCAATGACAGTTATTTTAAAGGATGCTTTCCAGCCAAACTTGGTTCAAACACTTGAGAACACACCAGCCTTTATTCATGGTGGACCATTTGCCAACATCGCACACGGTTGCAACTCTGTTGTTGCTACAACTTCTGCCATGAAGCTAGCTGACTATGTTGTTACTGAAGCTGGCTTTGGTGCCGACCTTGGCGCTGAAAAGTTCATCGACATTAAATGCCGCAAATCAGGCTTACGTCCTTCTGCTTGCGTATTGGTTGCAACGATTCGCGCAATTAAATACCACGGTGGCGCAGACCTAAAGACAATCACAGAGGAGAACTTGCCGGCACTTGAGGCTGGCCTAGTAAACCTTGAGCGTCATATCAACAACATCACAAAGGTTTATAACCTTCCTCTAGTTGTTTCAATTAACAACTTCACCAGTGATACCAAGGCTGAAGTTGACCTACTTCGTTCGAGAGTAGAAAAGCTTGGCGTGAAGATTGTGCTTGCAACTCACTGGGCTGATGG
>JBEATO010000091.1:0-3554 GCA_041161945.1 Actinomycetota bacterium | reverse complement strand
TTCTCTGAATCTAGATGCGCGGTTGCTTCATCAAGAATGACAACTGAAGGAGATTTGAGGAGTAAGCGAGCAATAGCCAAGCGTTGTTTCTCTCCGCCAGAAAGACGGTGTCCTCGCTCTCCCACCATGGTGTCTAGCCCATTGGGCAAAGACTTAATCAACTCCCAAATCTGTGCTGACTCACAGGCAATGCGCATTTCATCTTCTGTTGCATCATTTTTTGCATAACGTAAGTTCTCAGCAATAGTTTCGTGGAAAAGGTGGGCGTCCTGCATAACAACACCAATAGCACCACGCAAAGATTCAAGTGTTAGGTCGCGAATGTCATGTCCGTCAATTTCAATCGCACCTGTTGTCACGTCATAAAGCCGTGGCAACAGCGCACTAATAGTTGTCTTGCCCGCACCTGATGGTCCTACCAATGCCGTTAATGTTCCAGGAGCTGCAGTAAATGAAAGACCCTTAAGAACTTCACCACTTTGAATAGTTTCAGGTTTTGCTGCTGATTCAAGGGAAGCAAGTGAAATCTCTTCAGCGCGAGGATATGAAAAACTAACGTCCTTGAACTCAATTTTTGGATGAGTCGGCTTTAACTCAATGGCATTCTCGCGATTCTTAACCATAGGTTCTAGGTCTAACACTTCAAACACACGTTCAAATGAAACGAGTGATGTCATAACATCTATGCGCACATTCGATAGCGCAGTTAGCGGACCGTAGAGTCTTGCCAATAAGGCAGTAATTGCGAGCAAAGTTCCAACTGTTACTCCCCCATTGATAGCTAAGTGGCCACCAATACCGTAGGCGAAGGCTGTAGCAATAGCTGCAACGCTGGTCAGGGCTATAAAGAAGAGGCGGTTAAGCATTGCCATTTTGATTCCAATATCGGCAACCTTGCGCGCTCTAGATCTAAAGTATTCACGCTCTCTATCGGGTTCTCCGTAGAGTGCGACAAGCATTGCACCAGAAACATTGAAGCGCTCAGTCATCGTGCTAGACATCTCGGCATTAGTGTTGAAGGAATCTCGAGTTAGCTCTTGTAGCTTTCTACCGACCCATTTAGTTGGAATGAGAAACGCTGGCAAGAGCAGAAGTGAAAAGATCGTGATCTGCCACGACAAAATCATCATGGTCACACCCACGAGAACCAAACTCACTACGTTGCTCACAAGACCTGACAAGGTGGCAGTAAAGGCTTGCTGTGCACCCATGACATCTGAGTTAATTCTAGAAATCAGCGCGCCTGTTTGTGTGCGCGTGAAGAATGCAATCGATTGTCTTTGCACGTGCCCGAACACTAAAGAGCGAAGATCATAGATTAGACCTTCACCGATTCGAGAAGAGAAATATCGTCCCAGCATGCTCATGGCCGCATCCGCAATTGCAATTAAACCAACCAAAATTGCTAAGCGAGTAACTAACGCCGCATCTTTAGGAATAACACCTTTGTCTATTAGCTCTCGAAGTAGTAATGGTGTGGCAACGATTAAGGCAGCATCAATAACAACAGTGAATAGAAAGATCCAGATACTGAGTCGATAGGGTTTTGCAAAAGTGAAGATGCGTTTTACCGTGCCGGCCTTGAGTTTTTGCTGCTTAACCGAAGGATCTGCGGTCATCGATCTGTGGGTCATCCAAGCCGCATGCATTGACATGTGACTACCTTATTGAGTTATGCCTCAGACAGTAAAACCGAGAGCGCGAAGCTGATCTCTTCCATCATCAGAAATCTTGTCTGGGCCCCAAGGTGGCATCCAAACCCAGTTGATTTTCACATCTGTAGTCATTCCCGCCAACGCTGAACGGGTTTGATCCTCAATAACATCTTGAAGTGGGCATGCAGCTGAAGTTAGCGTCATATTCAAAATAGCGATGTTGGCTTCATCAACCATCACATCATAAATCAAACCTAAATCAACGACATTGATTCCCAATTCTGGGTCGACAACATCCTTCATTGCCTCTGTTACATCTTCAACACTCGTTGTCATTTGCTCTCTCCCTTTGACTGAATCGCTGCATCTTTAAAGGCCATCCAACCAAGCAGTGCACACTTTACACGACCTGGAAACTTTGAAACTCCCGCAAAAGCTACTGCATCCTCAAGTATCTCCGGATTTCCCGCTGCGGTTCCCTTACTTGCCATGAGTTCTGAGAAAGCGTTCACAACTACTTCTGCCTGTGCAAATGTCTTACCTGTTAGCAAATCACCGAGTATTGAAACGCTGGCCTGTGAAATTGAACAGCCTTGGCCATCCCATGAAATCGCTGAAATCAAACCATCTGAGACCGTTAAGTTGAGGGTAATTTCATCTCCACAACTTGGATTGACATGATGAACTTGGGCTGAATAATCACTGCGAAGACCTTTATGTTGTGGATGCTTATAGTGATCTAGAATCACTTCTTGATAGAGGGAATCTAACTCCATCAGAATTTCCCAAAGTACTTCTGCGCACCTAACAAGGCTTCGACTAACACGTCTACATCCTGCTCGTCGTTGTAAAGGTAAAAAGATGCACGTGTTGTTGCAGGAACATTCATAATCTTCGCTAATGGCCACGCACAGTGATGGCCCGTACGAACCGCAATTCCCTGGCTATCAACATACTGGCCAACATCGTGTGGGTGAATATCCTTGATGGTGAAAGAAAGAGCAGCCCCACGATCAACATTGTCTTGGGGACCAACAATTCGAAGGCCAGGAATTTGCAACAGTTTATCTAGCGCGTATCCAGTTAATGATCGCTCATGCTGGGCAATTGCATCCATACCTATGTTGGAAAGGTAATTAAGTGCTGCACCCAACCCAACAGCTTGCGCCATATTTGGGACTCCGGCTTCAAACTTTTGTGGTGCTTCTGCCCATGTGGCACTCTCCATGGTTACAGCTGTCACCATGGATCCCCCAGTAAGAAATGGAGGTAATTCACGAAGGAGTTCAGCTTTGCCCCATAAAACTCCCACCCCAGTTGGGCCAACTGATTTATGTCCAGAGAAAGCTAAAAAATCGATATCTAATTCAACAACGTTCACACTCATATGCGGAACTGATTGACATGCGTCTAGAACTACAACTGCGCCCACTTCATGTGCCCGCTTAACGATGGCTTCTAACGGGTTAATCGTTCCCAAAACATTTGATTGGTGCGTTATGGCAACAACTTTAGTATCGGCCGTAATGACCTGATCAATATTTGAAAGATCTAACCTAGAGTCCTGAGTGACCTTAAACCACTTGAGTTTAGCGCCAGTCCGCTTAGCTAACTGCTGCCAAGGGATCAGGTTTGCATGGTGCTCCATCTCGGTAACAACGATGGAATCAGCAGAAGTTAAAGCAAAGCGATTACCCGGTTCGGCATTTCCCATTGCATAGGCAACTAAGTTGATTGATTCAGTGGCACTTTTTGTAAAGATGATTTCATTCTCTTTGGCACCTAAAAAATCGGCAACAATTGCTCGAGCGCCCTCATAGGCATCAGTTGCCTCTTCAGCTAGTTGGTGGGCTCCGCGGTGAACAGCGGCATTGTGCTTGGAGTAGAAATCACTCTCGG
>JBEATO010000125.1:0-2705 GCA_041161945.1 Actinomycetota bacterium | reverse complement strand
GCATCGGCATGCCAAAGCGATACCGCCTCTGATCCGCCGGCAACTACCGCCCGAGCAGCATCTCGATCATCGAGAGTGCCAGGAAAAGTTATGACTCCAACGCGCATTACTTCTCTACTCTCACAACAAAGTTTTCAATTACTGGATTTGATAACAAAACTTCAGCAGCTTTTTCAACTTCAGCTAACTGCGCAGCTGTTGGTTCTCCCTCAACTTCAATTTCAAATCGCTTTCCTTGGCGCACTGACTTGGCAAAGCTAAAACCTAAACGAGGCAGAGCTGATGCAACAGCGTTACCTTGTGGGTCAAGAATCTCTGGCTTCAACATCACATCAACCACGATCTTTGCCATTGTCATATTCTCCCTTAGTTAGAACTTGCTGCCAGTTAAACGATAAAACGCTTCTTCATAACGACCCGCAGTTTTTTCTACGATCTCTGCTGGCAGTTCAGGGGGTGGGCTATTTCTATCCCATCCACTGGCTACGAGGTAGTCACGTAAAAACTGCTTATCAAATGAGGGTTGCGTGCCCCCGGGTGCCCATGTGGATTGATCCCAAAACCTAGAAGAATCAGGGGTAAGAGCCTCATCGCCCAAGGTAATTGCCCCGGCAGCATTTCGGCCGAATTCAAATTTAGTGTCAGCCAAAATGATTCCTCGGCTTTTCGCAAAATCTGCTGCAACGTCATAGAGCTTTAAAGTTAAATCGCGAAGCTCAGCCGCATCCTTTGCACCAACTATCTTTGATGCTGAATCAAAATCAATGTTTATATCGTGATCACCAAGATCGGCTTTTGTGGCCGGTGTGAAAATGCTTGCTGGAAGCTCTGATCCATCAAGTAGTCCTGCAGGTAATTTGTTTCCGCAGACCGCGCTATTTTCTTTGTATTCACTCCAACCGCTACCTGTTAGATAACCGCGTGCAACGCACTCGATTGCAAACATTTCAAGTGGTTGAACAATGATTGCTCGATCTTCAACTTCTTCAGGAACATCAGTTGAAACAATATGGTTCGGAACAATATCTTCGAGTAAGTCAAACCAAAATAAAGATAACTGCGTTAACACTGCGCCTTTACCCGGAATCTCGGTTGGCATTACCCAGTCGTAAGCAGAGATGCGATCTGATGCAACAAGTAAAATATTTCCTAAATCATTTGTATATAGGTCACGGACTTTTCCGGTGCGCAGATGTGTCCACCCAGGTATTGAAGGCGCTGGCGGTGGGCCAGCTATGCCGAAGCCGCTCACCTAATAGAGCCGGGCTTGTACTGCACTGCGGCAGGGTGCGCGGAAGTAATCGCGCCAATGCGATTAACTACTCGAGCAACTTGTTGGCGAGCTTCGCCAGTAAATTCAAGTGGGGTGCTTATCAACACATCTAGAGCCGCACGATCAAGTGGTAAACGATTATCTGCAGCTAAATCATCTAGAAGTGAGTTTTTCTTTCCTTCGCGCATTCCGAGTGCTGCTTTAACTGCATGTTCTTTAATAACTTCGTGGGCAACTTCGCGCCCTACTCCGGCCTTAACGGCAGCCATCAAAATCTTTGTTGTAGCCAAGAACGGTAAATAGCGCTCTAATTCAGCGGTAATTACTGCAGGGAATGCGCCGAACTCATCTAGAACCGTCAGCATTGTTTCCAGCAGACCATCTATTGCATAGAAAGCATCAGGCATCGCAACACGGCGAACCACAGAGCAAGAAACATCGCCTTCATTCCATTGATCCCCGGCTAGTTCGCTAACCATTGATGCATATCCGCGAAGCACAACTGCTAGACCATTGACTCGCTCGCATGAGCGTGTGTTCATTTTGTGTGGCATTGCACTACTGCCCACTTGGCCGGCCTTAAAGCCTTCAGTCACAAGTTCAGCACCTGCCATTAGGCGAATAGATGTGGCAAGAGATGAGGGAGAAGAAGCTAGCTGAACAAGAGTTGTAACAACATCATAATCAAAAGAACGAGGATAAATCTGACCAGTTGAATCCAACACACGATTAAAGCCAAGCTCTTTTGCAATTGTGTTCTCTAATTTCGTATGAGCATCTGTTGATCCAAGCAAATCAATTGAATCTTGCGCAGTTCCGACTGGCCCCTTAATCCCGCGCATTGGATAGCGATCCTGCAAAGCAGTTAAGCGCTCGTATGCAAAGAGTAATTCTTCGCCAGCTGAAGCAAATCTTTTTCCAAGAGTTGTGATTTGAGCTGGAACATTATGTGAGCGTCCTGCAACAGGTTGATCTGCATACTGTGTTGCGCGCTCTGCAAGTCGAGCTAGAACTGTGACGACCTTGTCATGGACTACATCAAGACCATTTCGAATTTGTAACGCTTCAATGTTTTCAGTTAAATCGCGGCTAGTCATGCCTGCATGGATAGCTTCATGGCCAGCTAGTGCGTTGAACTCTTCGATACGAGCTTTAACATCATGGCGTATCTTCTTTTCACGGGCATCAATGGATACAAGATCCACCCGTGTAATTACCTTCTCGTAATCTGTAATTACATCCTTGGAGATTGAATGGCCCAGAGTTGACTGAGCACGCATTACTGCTATCCAGAGCTTTCTTTCCGCGATAATTTTTGCTTCAGGTGCGAAAATTTCACGCATCGCAGCTGATGCATAACGGTTAGCGAGAAGGCTCACGCCCGAATTATCCTTCATTTAATTGCCCTTCTCTGCCACCGACGCATTGAGCG
>JBEATO010000124.1:0-5692 GCA_041161945.1 Actinomycetota bacterium | reverse complement strand
TTATCCCCCAGGTGTTGCCGTGGTGGCACCAGGTGAAGTTCTCACATCAGTAATTCTTGATGGTCTGGCAACAACTAAGGCGGCGGGTGTGCGAATCGCCTATGCCACCGATCCATCTCTTTCTACCTACCGAACCATTAAAAACTAAGCCTGTGTTGCACTATGTGCAACAGCCTTATACATACTCTGTTCACTTCTTGCCGATAACATCATCCCCATGTCTGATACTCAAACTTGGCAAAAGCGCGCACTTGATCTAAAGCCCCAATCACAGATCTTTATTAATGGAAAATACGTTGATGCTGCATCTGGAAAAACTTTTGAAAACTATTCACCTAGTGATGGTCACTTAATTTGTAATGTGGCATCAGGTGATAGTGAAGACATTAACCGGGCAGTTGCTTCTGCTAAAAAAGCTTTTGACTCCGGTATCTGGAGTGAGATGAATCCGCGCGATAAGAAAGCGATTATGTTGCGTTGGGCTCAACTCTTAAATGAGAACAGAGAAGAGTTAGCGCTACTTGAGGCAATAGACACAGGACGTCCTATTGGCGATGCATTAAGTGTGGATGCACCCAACTCTGCACGTGTAATCCAGTGGTATGCAGAAACAATTGATAAGACTTACGATGAAATTGCACCAGCACCACGCAACGCCCTAGCAATGATCACACGCGAACCCTTGGGTGTTATCGGCGCAGTTGTTCCTTGGAACTATCCAATGATGATCACTAGTTGGAAATTAGGCCCAGCTTTAGCGATGGGTAATACCATTGTTGTTAAGCCGGCCGAAAACTCATCTTTGAGCGCACTTAAAATGGCAGAGCTAGCAATTGCTGCAGGATTGCCTGCTGGAGTATTTAACGTTGTTCCAGGTCTTGGCGCAGAGGCTGGACAGGCACTTGCACGTCATATGGATGTGGCAAAGATTGCATTCACCGGCAGTGGCCCAACAGGGCGCAAAATGATGCAATACGCCGCTGAATCAAATATGAAGCAGGTTTCACTTGAGCTAGGTGGCAAGAGCCCACAAGTTGTCTTAAATGATTGCACAGACCTAGAAGCTGCTGCTTCAACTATTGCCTGGGCTATTTATTACAACGCAGGACAAACATGTAATGCGGGCTCACGTATCATCGTTGAAAAAGGCGTAAAAGAAGAGTTATTTGCACACCTACATAAGTTCTTAGAGAGCTTTGTTGTTGGAAATCAATTTGATCCCACAACTCAAATGGCAGGTCTTGTCTCTGAACTACAGCGTGATCGTGTGAATGCTTACTTGGACTTGATTGGCCAAGATGGTGAAAAGCTTGTTTTTGGTGGAGAGAAAACCACAGGTAAAGATCTGCTGATTAAGCCAACGTTGATTGATAACGTCAAACCTGGATCACGTCTTGCCCAAGAAGAAATCTTTGGACCTGTTCTTGTTGCTATCGATGCAAAGGATGAAGCAGAAGCATTGCAGTTAGCTAACGGAACTGAGTACGGTCTTGCGGCATCGGTCTGGACAAGTAATGTGGCACGAGCGCATAAGTTCGCTCGCAAACTCCGCGCAGGAACTGTCTGGGTAAATACCTTCGACATGCTCGATGTCATCACACCATTTGGTGGCTTTGGTGCATCTGGCAACGGTCGCGATAAGTCTTTGCACGCACTAGATGCATACAGCGCTCTTAAGACAACGTGGGTCGATCTTAATTAATGTCAGGCGTTGAGGTTATTGGAACATCTGTTCCTCGTTCGCAAGAGATTCTGACCCCGCAAGCACTCGATCTCATTGCACTGCTGCACCGCACACTCAATCCACGTCGCCTAGAACTTATTGCTGCTCGTAAAGTACGCATGCAGCAGATTGCAGATGGCACAGACTTTGATTTCCTGCCACAAACCAAAGCTATTCGTGATGATAAAAGCTGGAAGGTTGCACCGGCAGCGCCGGGTTTAAATGATCGGCGCGTAGAGATCACGGGTCCCACAGAGCGCAAAATGACGATTAACGCCCTTAACTCTGGGGCAAAGGTGTGGCTAGCTGATTTAGAGGATTCCAATACCCCACTGTGGGAAAATGTCATTAATGGTCAACTCAATTTGTTGGATGCAATTACTCGCACAATTGATTTCACTAATGAGGCTGGCAAGACCTACTCATTAAAGCCAGATAGTGAACTGGCAACAATTGTTGTTAGGCCCCGTGGGTTTCATCTGCCCGAAAAACACATTCTTGTTGATGGCCAGATCACTTCAGGCTCTTTCGTAGATTTTGCGCTTTACATGGTTGCAAGTGCACGTCTTCAAATCGCTCGAGGTTTGGGACCTTACTTTTATCTTGCAAAAATGGAATCACATTTGGAGGCTAGATTATGGAACGATGCCTTCAACCTTGCTCAGGATTTCTTATCGATTCCCCGCGGAACAATAAGAGCAACAGCGCTGATTGAAACTTTGCCAGCAGCATTTGAAATGGAAGAGATTCTTTACGAACTCAAAGAGCATGCGGCCGGACTAAATGCAGGACGCTGGGACTATCTCTTTAGTGTTATCAAGAACTACCGCAAACGCGGCGCTGACTATGTACTGCCTGATCGCAATAGCGTGGCAATGACTGCTCCTTTTATGCGCGCCTACACAGAACTACTCATTAAAACCTGTCACTCCAGAGGCGCACATGCAATTGGTGGAATGGCAGCATTCATCCCAAGTTCTGACCCAGCAGTTAATGCAACTGCATTTGAGAAGGTGGCAGCAGATAAAACCCGCGAGGCAAATGATGGCTTCGATGGCTCCTGGGTTGCCCATCCTGGAATGGTGGAATTATGTAGAGAACAGTTCACGAAGGTGTTAGGTGATCGACCTAATCAAAAAGAAAAGACAAAGTCAGATGTTTCAGTTTCGGCAGCTCAATTACTTAACATCAAAGCCACACCTGGCGCCGTGACTGAGACAGGACTTCGCAATAACATCAGTGTTGCGATCCAATATCTTGAGCGTTGGTTGGCTGGTTCTGGTGCAGTTGCAATCTTTAACCTCATGGAAGATGCAGCCACAGCTGAGATTTCACGCTCACAGATCTGGCAATGGATTTATAACCAAGTCAGGCTAGAGAACGGTGAGCTAGTCAGCGCTGGTTATGTGGAGCAGTTGGCTGATGAAGAGGTTTCAAAACTCTCCCAATCAACTGACTACACACAAGCTCAAAAGATGTTTATTGAGACTTCAGTTAATGATGATTACCTAGAGTTTCTTACCTTGCCTGCCTATGAGGCAATGGCCTAAGCGATTAAGGCTGCAATTTCTTGAGCTGCAGAGATTAATTCAGGAGTACGTGCGGTGAGTTGCTCACGCGATGTTGAAGCCGAAGGCAAAGTGACATTGAGATATGCAATAAAGCGTCCATCACGTGCACGAATAGATGCTGATATCCCACACCATTCTTCTTGATGCTCTTTGTAGTTATAGGCAACACCTGAGATTCGAGCTTGAAGAACTTCCATTCGAAGTTCTGATGGATCGGTGATTGTGTATGGCGTTAATGATTCCAGTTTTGACGATAAGTACTTTTCTAACTCAACATCATTTAGTGATGCTAAATAGAGTTTGCCAACAGAACCACAATTAAGGGGAACTTGCATTCCTGCTAAATCTACTTCTTCAGGTAAATCCCAACGGATTTGATCAAGAACAATTAATTCACCACGAGCTGCAATTTCTAGAAATGCACTGGCTCCGAAAAGGCTTGATATGCGCTCTAACACTGGTCGCGCTTTTCGACTCATAGTGTTGGTGTGAGTTGATGCTGCTAACTTGAATGCTCCACTGCCCACAGTAAAGCGTCCAGATTCACCATCTTTTTCTACTAATTCAAATTCAAGCAAAGTGTTAATTAACCGCCATGCCGTTGCGCGATTGATGTCCATGACCTTGGCAAGCTCAGGAATAGTTTGTGGCCGTGGTGATTTTGCCAAAATGTCGAGCATGGCTAGCGCACGCTCAACAGATTGAATCCGTTGCACCATGTGAACCACTCCTTACATTCTGATGAACTATGCGCTTTAGGTTAGCGCAATCGGTGGCGTTGGCATATAGCCACGGCTAGTCTTTCACTCATCAGCACAATTCGATATTTCTAAGGGGTTAGATCGTGAAGATGAAGGCAGCAGTTCTAGATGGCATCGGTTCAAAGTTTGAAGTTCGCGAAGTTGAACTTGATAAGCCAAAATCTGGAGAACTCCTTGTAAAAGTGGCAGCTAGTGGATTGTGTGCAAGTGATTTAAACGCCGTGGATGGAAAGCGCAAGCTAGTTCCATTTCCTGCAGTTATTGGCCATGAAGCAGCTGGTGTCATTGTTGAAGTTGGCGCAGATGTAAAGGGATTTTCAGTTGGTGACCACGTCATTATGTCTATCGTTCCTAGCTGTGGAACTTGTGAATACTGTGCAAGTGGACGCCCTAACTATTGCGCAACCGCTGGTAATGCAATGTCAGTTGGCGGACTATTTGATGGCACATCACGCCTTTCCCAAAACGGTGAAAAACTTAATCACTTTTTAACTGTTGCCTCTTTTGCTGAATATGTTGTTGTGCCAGCATCTGGCGCAGTTGTTATTCCTGATGAGATGCCACTTGATCGCGCAGCGTTAATTAGTTGCGCAGTTCTTACTGGCTATGGCGCAGTGATGAATACTGCCAAAGTAAAACCTGGATCAACTGTTGCAATCTTTGGTTGTGGCGGCGTTGGATTAAATATTGTTCAAGGTGCACGTATGGCTGGTGCAACAACGATTATTGCCGTGGATGTAACACAGGAAAAACTGGACTTGGCTAAAAAAGTTGGCGCTACCCATGTCATCAATGGTGCAACAAGTGATCCAGTTGCGATGGTTAAGGAAATCTGCGGTGGGGTTGACTATGCCTTTGAAGCCTTGGGGCGTGAGAGCACGATTCAGCAGGCTTGGGGCACGGTCGGTGTGGATGGAACCCTGATTTTGGTTGGCCTAATGAAAAATGGCGCTACCATCACGCTTGATGCCGGACCTTTCGTCAATGAACAGTCAATCAAGGGTTGCTACTTTGGCTCAGCCAACCTGAGAAAAGATGTACCAGCGTTAGTAAAAAGTTATCTAAATGGCGAACTATTCCTAGACGAACTCATATCTGAGCGGATAGGTTTAGCGGGTCTTAACTCAGCTTTTGATCGATTAAGGGCTGGGGAGGGGGCGCGAAACGTCTTGGTCTTTGACTAGGAGGTTTTACGTAAGTACAAAATTCCAGACCGCTTGCGCTCAACACGTGTAGTGCAAGAGGTAAGGATGTATGACAAAACACATACCACTTACAACTAGGAGGAACGTAGTGAAGTTTACAAAACTCACAAGAGGATCAATGGCTGCAACTTTAGTTGTTGCACTGGCGATCCCTGTCATTCAAAGCGCGCCGGCCAATGCCAAGCGTGACTTCTCTAAGGTAACAAGTGCAGGTCAAGCCGGCGGTCTAGCTGGTCTTGAAAGAGAGTGTCGAAAAGAAGGACAACTCAACACTATTGCCTTGCCACATTATTGGGCGGACTACAAGGCTATGCTCGATGGATTTAGAGCTAAGTATGGCGTTAAAATCGATGAGCAGGATCCAGAAGCCTCATCACAGCAAGAAATTGATGCTGCAGTAACTAATAAGGGAACTAAGCGTTCACCCGATGT
>JBEATO010000059.1:0-3125 GCA_041161945.1 Actinomycetota bacterium | reverse complement strand
GCATGGACGTTGTCTGGATGCTCTGCAGTTTGCACGGCGATTACATGCTCTGCGTGTGTATTTTTACCAAATAGCTTTGCACGCTCTGCGCGTAACTTAACTACCTTCAGAATGACAGGCTTGTTGTCATTTTCGTTAGCGCGATTACCTTTTAGAAGAGAATCTTGCATAATTTTCTTTCGAAGGGCGCGATTAGTTAGAGAATCAAGGACTGGATTTCCAGAGAAATTCACCATACCGATAAGCCACTTACCTTCATGACCACGATCCTTGGCAGCAGCTGCAGCTGATTCGATTTCATTCTCACTCAAACCATCAAGCTCTTCGATAGTGTCAACTAAAACAGCTAAGTCATTGGTGTCAGCTAAAACATTTTTAGAAAACTGTGTTTCTAGCTTTGAGAGTTCTTCATTGAGCTCTTTCAGGCGATCGCGCTCTGATTCGGATAAATGCGCTCCGGCATGGATGAGATCTTTGTAGTAGCGCTCAAGTAGCCAAGCATCTTCAGTGTTCAGGCCAATAGATTCACGGTTGTCATATAGAGATTTAATGCGAGCATAGAGAGCGGGATTTAGATTGATTGCATCCTGATGAGCGGCAAGCTTGGGTGCCATCTCTTCTTCGATTTTATCCATTGCATCGTTGGTATCACTCGATGATTTATTAAAGAAAACCAAAAGCGTGCGCATTAGCATCTGCCCACTTTTTTCCAATGCAACAATGGTGTTCTCAAAAGTAGCAGCACCTGGTGTGTCCAGAATTGCTTGTACTTCTGCTAACTGTTGCGTGCAGCCTTCATAGAAGGCAGGAAGGTAGTGCTCCTCTTTTATGAGTGCAAAAGGTGGCAACTCAAAATCAAGGGCGCTTCTTTGGGCAAATGGATTCGCGTTTGTCATGTCGCAAACCCTATCGAGAATTTCTAGTTAACGAGGACGGCGGCGACGCTGACTTGAGTTCGGACGAGGGCGCTTATTGCCACCACTACGCACTGACTTTTCAACGATTGGCTGGATGTATGGAACACCAGAAGGCTCCTGTGCTCCAGTGATCTTCATTAACTCAGTACTCAATGGGGTGACACCAACAAATTTTGGAGTAACGCCAGCACGAGAAGTAAGTCCACCAATTGATTTCTGCTGCTTAGTTGTAGCAATTGTTACAACAGTTCCAGCTTCACCGGCGCGGGCTGTACGGCCTGCGCGGTGTAGATAATCCTTGTGATCTGTAGGTGCATCAACGTGCACAACAAGTGAGATTCCATCAACGTGGATACCGCGTGCAGCAACATCTGTTGCTACAAGGGCCGCGTTAGCTGAATCCTTGAAGAGTGCAAGTGTGCGAGTACGAACAGCTTGTGACTTACCACCGTGCAAAGCACCAACTGCAACACCTGCATGAGCAAGTTTGTCAGCTAAGCGATCGGCGCCGCGTTGAGTTTTAACGAACATAATCGTCTTACCGTTACGTGCAGCGATTTGATTTGTAATGTCATCCTTATCGCCTGGGTTCATAACAAGAACAAAGTGCTCCATAGTTGAAACAGAGGCACGGTCATTTTGTAGTGAGTGAGTCTTTGGGTTCTTCAAGTACTGACGAACCAATGAATCAACACCACGGTCAAGAGTTGCTGAGAACAACAAACGCTGTCCATCGAGCTTTGCTTGATCCAAGATTTCTTTCACTACTGGCAAGAAGCCCATGTCAGCCATTTGATCGGCTTCATCAAGAACAGTGATCTGTAAGTGATCAAGTTGAACTTCGCCCTTATTAAGAAGATCAATTAAACGTCCAGGAGTTGCAACCAAGATTGCTGTGCCACGACGCATTGCAGTGATCTGCTTTGCATATGACATTCCACCGGCAACAACAACTGATTCGTGACCAATTGAGCGCGCTAGTGGCATTAATACTTCATCAATTTGCTGAGCAAGCTCACGCGTTGGTGTTAACACCAATGCAAGAGGCTTGTGTGGCTTTGCAACCTTGCCATTGAGGTTATTTAGAAGTGCTAAACCAAATGCAAGAGTCTTACCTGAACCTGTTTGTCCACGGCCCAAAATGTCATGGCCAGCAAGTGCATCTGGCAATGTTGCAATCTGGATTGGGAATGGATGCATGATTCCTTGCTTTGCAAGGGCATTTACTAATGGAGCTGCAATTCCAAGATCACTGAAAGTCGTTGTGATTTCAGTGAGTGGAGTCGCATCAACCAAGTTGGCATCAGCTAAATTTGTTGAGATGTAGTTATCGTCTGCGCCGAAATCAATGGCAGCGTTGGTGTGAGTCTTTGATGAACGCTTGAAATCATCACGAGCATAGGCAGGTGAATCATTGCGGCGGTCACGAACTGGACGCTCAGCACGAAAGTTAGCTGCGCGAGTATCAGGTGCTTCGCTGCGCTTCTTTGGACGTGTTGGATCAAACTTTTCTACCTTACGTGGAACAAAGTTTGGACGGCCATCATCGTTGCGTGAGACCTTTGCTTTGGCAGCATCACGGCGATTTGTTGGACGTGTATCTGAAGCTTTGTACTCACTCTTTTTGAACTCTGGCTTCTTATATTCAGACTTCTTATTTTCTGGCTTTACAAACTCTTTTTTCTTATCAAAGGCACGCTTAGTGCGATCATCGCGCTGTGCTACAAACTTCTTAGCGCGACTTTCTGGGCGCTGTGATTGTTCAATGCGTGCTGCGCGCTCTTCTGGAGCCTCCACTGGACGTGGCTTTGAGGCTGTCTTTTCTTGGAAACGCTTTGCACGAAGCTTTGAGCGATCAGTTAAGCGCTCTTGCTTCTTTGACTGTGTTGTTGAATCAACATCTGAATAACGACGAGTTGATGCAGGCTTACCTGTTTTAGAAGTAGTTGCTGCACTCTTGCGTGAATTCTTTTGTGCAGTTGTGTGGCGGGCTTTTGGATCAGCTGCTTTAAATGCAGCTTTCTTTGCGCGCTTAGGCTTACCAACTGATGCTGCGCGACGGGCTTTTCCGGGCGCTGAAGTACGAGGTGTTAATGACATAGAAATAGATACCAATCGAGACGACAAGCGCGTCTCGGGTGTGATCGGCGCTTAGTGGCCGTCAGGGTGGTGATAAGACTCGCATGTAGCGCTACAGGTGCAGCGCTT
>JBEATO010000027.1:0-4150 GCA_041161945.1 Actinomycetota bacterium | reverse complement strand
AAGGCTTATGACAAATTTGATGAGGCGAAACAAGCACTTCGCCCGATTCGCAAATAGATGACAATAGAAGTCACAAATAGTTCGGGGCAGTTAGTCCCAAGTGCAGAAGTTGCTTCTCTGCTTACATTTGCCATGGGTGAGTTAAAACTTAATCCAGAGTGTGATCTCAACCTTGGTTTTATCGATGATCACTACATGACTGAACTACATATTAAGTGGATGGATGAACCTGGAAGCACAGACGTTCTCTCTTTTCCTATGGATATGCCGGAAGAAGAAGGTGAGATTGTCACTCTTGGCGACATCATGATTAGCCCAGCTTTTGCTGCGGCTCAAGCGCTCACTGCAGGACATTCAACCGAACATGAGATTTACATTCTTGCAACACATGGTTTACTGCATATAATTGGCTACGACCATGCAGAACCGGATGAAGAAAAGATTATGTTTGCCCTGCAAGAACTAATAGTAGAAAAGTGGAAGCAAACTCAATGAGTCCGATAGCTATCGTTAGCATCATTTTATTGTTGGCTTTTGCAGGTTTTCTAGCTGCATCTGAGTCTGCTCTTACATCTATCTCTCGTATCGTTGTTGAAGAGCTCGAGGGCAAGCGTGGGGGAATGCTTCTGCGCAAATACAGCGCTCAGCCAGCTAGATATCTCAATGTGATTCTTCTGGTGCGAAAGCTCTGTGAATTCACTGCCACTGTTCTCTTGGCAGTCATATTGCTTCGCAATTACTCTTCAGCACAGGCAATGGCTTTAACGGTTGCAATCATGGTTGTGCTTTCCTACGTTGTGGTGGGAGTTGGCCCACGTACTCTGGGCAAACAACAGCCTCATAAATATGCCCGCTATGGAATCATCGTGGCTTATGGGTTGGCTTTTGCACTCGGTCCGGTGACAAAACTTTTAATTGCTCTTGGAAATGCTCTGACTCCAGGTAAAGGTTTTCGCTCTGGCCCATTTACTTCAGAGGCTGAGCTTCGTGACCTTGTAGATCAAGCTCACGAGCGTGGTCTTGTGGAATCAGATGAGCACGAAATGATTCACTCGGTATTTGAACTAGGCGACACTTTGGTGCGCGAACTCATGGTTCCCCGCACGGACATGGTCTGGATTGAAAAAGATAAGACTTTGCGTCAAGGCCTTTCCCTTGCTCTGCGCTCTGGTTTCTCACGTATTCCAGTTGTTGGAACAGGCCCAGATAACATCATTGGAATTGTCTATGTTAAAGATTTAGCTCGCCGCGCACTTGATCACCATGAGGCTGAACAAACTGAGATTGTTGAGCAGCATATGCGTCCGGCCACATTCGTTCCTGAAATCAAGATGGCTGATGAGCTGCTCAAAGAGATGCAGCGCAATCAGATTCACCTAGCTATTGTGGTTGATGAGTACGGTGGAACTGCTGGAATCATCACAATTGAAGACATTATTGAAGAAATTGTGGGCGAGATTGAAGATGAGTTTGATGACGGGGAAGATGACTTTGTTTGGCTCACACCCGATAAAGCACGTGCCAATGCCTCACTTCATATCGAAGATCTAGCTGATGAGTTAAAGATTGAAATCAATGAATCTGATTTTGAGGATGTAGACACAATCGGTGGATTAATGGCGCAAAAGCTGGGCCGTGTGCCAATTGCTGGATCAACAGTTTCATTACATGGTTGGTCAATCACTTCAGAGCGTCCATTAGGCCGCCGCCGCAGAATTAGTAGCGTGTTAATCGAGCGTCTTGAGAAAGAGATTGAAGACCACGAGTAAGAGATAGAATCGCCCAATGCGCATCGTCCGTTTTTCCCCAGGTCCTGACTCAGGACTTGGCACTGACCCACTCTTTGGTGTTCTAGAGGATGATGCCACGATTACGGTAATTACAGGCGATCCCATCTATTCAGGGATTCAAAAGACTGCAGCAACAGTTCCAGTTTCTAAGGTCCGCTTGCTTGCACCAGTCATTCCACGTTCTAAAGTTGTTTGCATCGGTAAGAACTACGCCGATCACGCAGCTGAAATGGGTGGGGTTGTTCCAGATGAACCCATTATCTTTTTAAAACCTAACACCTCTGTTATCGGACCTAATGACACCATTGTTTGGCCAGAGATGTCAGAGCGAGTTGACCATGAGGCTGAGTTAGCAATTGTTATTGGTCGCCTCTGCAAGGATGTTCCACTTGAGCGCGTGAATGATGTGATCTTTGGTTACACGATTGCAAATGATGTGACAGCAAGAGATTTACAGAAAAAAGATGGTCAATGGACCCGCGCAAAGAGCTTTGACACCTTCTGCCCACTAGGCCCATGGATTGATACTGACTTTATTCCTGGCACACAGAAAATTACTGCAACGGTTGCTGGTGAAGTTAAGCAGTCAGCACAGCTGAGTGACATGATCTTCAAAGTTCCTGAAATCATTAACTTTGTCTCACGTGTGATGACATTGCTACCAGGTGACATCATCTTGACTGGAACTCCTGCAGGTATAGGCCCAATGGTTGCCGGGGCAGATGCGACAATGGCTATTGAAGGTTTAGGCGAGCTAACAAACAAAGTGAGAAAAAATTGACCAAAAAAGTAAAGGTTCGCTTCGCACCATCTCCAACAGGTGATCTGCATGTGGGAAACATTCGCACAGCTCTCTTTGACTGGGCCTATGCGCGCCATACCGGTGGAACATTCCTTTTTAGAATTGAAGACACTGACACCACTCGTGTTACAGATGAGTATATTCAAGCTGCGATCGACACGTTGAAGTGGCTTGGCCTGAACTGGGATGAGGGTCCTGAAGTTGGTGGCGATAACGGCCCTTACTTGCAGTCACAGCGTTTAGGTATTTATGCCGAGTGGGCACAAAAGTTTCTAGATCAAAAAGATGCTTATCACTGTTACTGCTCAGCTGAAGAGTTAGAAGCAGTACGTGAGGCACAACGCGCAGCAAATGTTGCACCTGGCTATAACGGTCACTGCCGAGATTTAACTGCTGATCAAATTGCTGGATATAAGGGTGAAGGACGCTTGCCAGTAGTGCGTATGCGCATGCCTGATGGCGGAACAACCTTTAACGACTTAATCCGTGGAGATGTCTCATTTGATCATAAGTTTGTTCCTGACTTTGTATTAGTGCGCGGAGATGGCTCACCTCTCTACACATTAGCCGTTGCAGTCGATGATGTTTTAATGAAGGTCACACACGTTCTACGCGGTGAGGATCTTCTCTCTTCCACACCACGCCAGATCCGTGTGTATCAGGCCATGGGCTAAGCCCTTGAGGATTACCCAGTTTTTGCACACCTTCCATTTGTTATGGGTCAGGACAATGCAAAGCTTTCAAAGCGCAACGGAGAGGTTTCAATCGCGTGGTATCGCGAGATGGGCTTCTTGCCAGAGGCGATCTGTAACTACCTTGCACTTCTTGGTTGGTCTCCAGGAGATGATCTTGAGAACATCACGATGAAGCAGCTGACAGAGATGTTTACAGTTGAGAAGGTTCACTCATCACCTGCACGCTTTGATATGAAAAAGCTGGAAGCGATCAATGGTGACAAGATCCGCGCATTGACACTAGATGAGTTCCTCAAGTGGTCTCTTCCATTCTTAACCAAGGCCGATGTCATTACTGGAGCAGATGCCGAGATTGAACTTGTTAAGAAGGCTTTGCCATTGATTCAAGAGCGCATCATCATGCTCAATGAGGTTCCAAAGATGCTCAAGTTCTTGTTCACCAAGAACTTTGCGGTAGATACCGAATCAGTTTCAAAGATCACCGATGATGGATCGAAGGAGATCTTGAAGCGTTCAGTGAAGGAGCTAGAAACAGTTTCTGAGTGGACTCATACAAATATCGAAGCTGTACTTCGTGCATCCTTAATTGAAGAGATGGCGCTGAAGCCACGTATCGCCTTTACCGCGCTACGTATTGCGACCACTGGCAGCACGATCTCGCCACCACTATTTGAATCAATGGAATTACTGGGTAAAGAGGCCTGTTTACTGCGCATTAACGCGGGATTGGCGCTCTAAAACCGCTGGTATTCTTTGCCATTGCAGTACAAGGCTCCACAGCCTTGGGGTATGGGGTAATTGGCAGCCCTGCTGATTCTGGTTCAGTAAGTCTAGGTTCGAGTCCTGGTACCCCAGCGCAGTAC
>JBEATO010000010.1:0-6180 GCA_041161945.1 Actinomycetota bacterium | reverse complement strand
GCCCGTCGCTTTTCATCAGCGCTAGCTAATGAAACCCCTGTCATCGTTGCAATGATTTCGATGACTTGTTCATGGAAGACAACAACACCTTCGGTATCGCGCAAAATCGCATAGAGATCTGGGTGAATGATTTGGGCTTTGGCCCAGCCATGACGGGCCTTTAAAAAGGGCGTAATCATGTCTGATTTCACTGGTCCTGGGCGAAAGAGTGAGATGTCAATAATGAGATCAGTAAATGTTTTAGGTTCCAACTTTCCAACAAGTTCGCGCTGACCCGGAGATTCAATTTGAAATATTCCCAAAGTATTAGTGGATTGAATCAAGGCATAGGTATCAGGATCATCTAAGGGCACGGCATCGATATCAACGCTGACATCTTCTGTGCGCTCTATCTCAGTTAGCGCATAAGAGATTGCTGACTGCATCCTCACACCCAAGACATCGAGTTTTAAGAGACCAATAGCTTCAACATCATCTTTATCAAAGACCACCATGGGATAACCGCTGGCATTAGAAAGAAGTGGTGTGCGATCAAGTAAGCCGCCATCAGATAAAACGATGGCGCATGGATGCATTGATAAATGCCGTGGCAAACCATCTAACCGCTCAGCTAGTGCAATTGTCATTGCAGTTAATGGCGCAGAGATATTAAGAGAGCGCAGTTCAGGCAAGTTCTCTAGGGTTTTAGAGATATTGCGCGCTCTGACATGTGGCATCGACTTTGCCAACATATCAATCTCCATGCCAGGCAGGCCAAGGGCAGCTCCTGCATCTCGTATTGCATGGCGAGCACGGTATGTATCAACCATGGCAACAGTTGCACATCGAGATTGATTGCCCGGCACATCCCAATCAGTATTGCCATAGCGTTTAAAAACCATGTCATAGATTTCAAGTCGCCTATGTGATTCAACATCTATATCAATATCGGGTAAAGCCCTGCGCAGCGGTGAACAAAAGCGCTCCATCAATAGACCATGTTGTAGTGGATCAACACCAGAGATTCCAAGTAGGTGACAGATCAATGAACCCGCGCCACTTCCCCGTGCTGCAACTCGCACACCAGCACCACGTGCCATGTCACAGATATCGGCAACAGTTAAAAAATATGATTCAAAGCCAAGGGTTGCAACCGTTGATAGTTCATCATCTAAACGGGTGCGAGCTTTTTTAATCATTGCGCTATCGCTATAGCGCCAGTTGATTGCAGCTTCACTACGAGTGCGCAGCGATACCCGCATCTCATGAGCTGAATCTGCGCCCACCACATGGGCTTCAGGTAGATGAGCACCACCTAAACCAATATCGCGCTGTGGAGATAACAAAGAGCGCTCGGCCCAGGCCCTAGTTGTTGCTAGTAACTGTCGTGGTGTTCGCTCACCTGCAGCTCGTGCAATTTCCCCTGCCAATGAAATCATTTCATCGTTTGATTTTAAAAAGCCTTCAGCATTTTGCCGCTCAATATGGCGCGGATGCAAGGGCACTAGCTGGCGAGCGCAATCTAAGACATCAGCTACTGGACCATCGGCCCTATCTCGCATGCGAACTGCGTTAGTAATAACGGCATCGATATCGTGATCACGGGCAAAAATTAAGGACTTTGCGGCATGAGATGTTGAGCGCGGACCTTTGCCAGCTACTAGATGTGAAACACATTCAATGGCGTTATCTGCAAATAAATCACGAGTCTGATTGAAAGCGGTGAAAGCTGCATCAATACGATTATCGGTAATGAGTGAGCCCACTAGCGAGTGCGGTCCATGCAGGGCATAGAGGTTGGTGCTGTAATGGCTAAAGCGTTGTAAGAAATCAAGAGTCAGAACTGGATTGCGGCTATCACTTGTCATTGCAAGAGATGTCAGCAACCTACATAGCGAGCGCCATCCCCCATCACTATGTGCCAAAAGAGTCAGACGATTATTACTACCGCCCATATCAACTGCCAGATTGACTCCAATAATTGGAGCGATACCAAAATCAACACAGCTTTGAGCAAAGCGAATAGCACCGGCTAAACCATCTCGATCAGTTAACGCCAGCGCCGGCATCTCAAAGGCAGCAGCGCGTTCTACTAAATCAGCTGGCTGTGTTGTGCCGTATTTGAGTGAATAAGCACTGGCAACGTTAAGGTGAATAAAGCTCATACGTTACGGATAATCCATTGACCGCTAAGTTCATCGCGCTCTAGTTCAAATGTTGTTAACGCTCCAATAGGTGCGGCCTCCACGCGCCAGAGAGCACGTGCTTGATCATCAGGTCTGTACTTGCCATCGCTGATGCGATTCCACCAACCACCTGCTTCACACCAGCGCGATAAGACTGCATGAATGCGAAAGCGCCGTCCCTTAAAGGTGAATTCAATGGGCGTTGTTGCACCATCAATCGTGACATCGTGGGCGGGATTGACCTGCATCATGAGCGAAGGGGCCTTTCGTAGTATTCGAACAGATGTTCGAAAAATAGCCCCATGGACTGACAAATAGCAAGCGCGCAGGCGTGTCGAGGGTAAAGAATAGTTGAAACTTCAACTACTATTGCCTCAGTTCGTATTCACCAATCTAAGGAGCCCCATGGACGTAGTACTCGTAATCGCTCGCATCTTGTTTGCTGGCATCTTCATCTCTTCAGGAATCAGCCACCTCACCAAGCTTGATGCAATGACTGGCTATGCCCAATACAAGAAAGTCCCAGCTGCAAAGCTCAGCGTGATCGTTTCAGGTCTGATGATTCTTGTTGGCGGCCTCTACATCGCATTTGGTGTTTATGCAGATCTTGGCGCACTACTTATCGCCCTCTTCTTAATCCCAACAGCTTTCATGATGCATGCTTTCTGGAAAGAGAGTGATGCAACTGCAAAGCAAAATGAAACTATTGGATTCTTTAAAGATCTCTCACTTGCTGGCGCAGCGCTGATCATCTTCGCACTCGTTGGTTCTGGTACAGATTTTGGTCCAAGCATCACAGGTGCCTTCTTTAATCTATAAACCGTTAGTCAGTAAAGCCCCTGCAGAGAAATCTGTGGGGGCTTTACTTTTTCATTACATGTGATTGATACCCGGCAAGTAAAAGCATGAGCACTGGATACATCATTGCAACTGGAAGAGTCAGAACCTGAGCAAGGGCGCCGGTCACAGATGGCCCGATGAAATAACCAGCAAGACCAATTACTCCCACACGGGCAATTGCAACTGAAGAAGCAATTCCTGGGACTTCAGAGGCGGCCAAAATGTATGCAGGAAACATCGGACCAATTCCAATTCCAGCACATGCAAAACCAATATTAACGATGATGAGAGCCAGGATGGGTTGTGTGTCAGAGAGTGGAACACCAATTGCAATTCCAGCACCTAAACCAATACCGCCTAAATAACCACCGTAGAGCACTGTCTTTCTAGGTCCAAAGTGATCCAAGGCTCTATCGCCCAAAAAGCGAGATGTGATCATTGCAAGTGAAAAGACGGCAAAGGCCGATGCGTTAACACCAACACCAAAGCCCATGTCATCGCGCAGCAAGATTGCGCCCCAATCACTGGCAGCACCTTCAGCGATAAGCCCGCCTAGTAAACCAATTCCCATTCCCCACAGTGGCAGAACAGACTTTCCAAAGAAAGGAATCTTGGCCTGAGTCTCTTCTTCGCCGCCGCTGTGTTCATCTAGCTCAGCATTTAGAAGCATGCGCACGGCAGGTATGAATAAGAAGAAGCAAACAATGCCAACCCCAACTAAGTTATCGCGAGGGGAAACAAACCTAGCAATTGAGCCACCTAAAACTGTTGTTGCAAATGCCCCCGAAGACCAGAGCGCATGAAATGTAGACATCACTCGGCGACCTAAGAGTTTTTCAATCACAACAGCTTGTGTGTTAGATGCGATATCCATACTCGAATATCCAAGGCCCATGATGAAAAGACCGAAAATCAAAGTGATTGGTGAGGTTGAAAAACCCATCAGAATTAGACCAATGGGCATAATGATGATGGCGATACGAATGACTGCCTTTGTGCCATAGGAGTGCACTAAACGCCCAGTTAACTGAGCACCAATAATTGCGCCGATTGTGCTTGCAATGAGAATCAAACCCAACTGTCCGTTGTTCAAGCCATTTGCATCGCGGATCTCAGGGATGCGAGCGACCCAGGCCATAGAGACAACACCCATAAAGAAAAAGGTTGCCAAAAGCCCTATTCGCGCACGCGCTGCTACAGCCAATAAATCAGTGCTCATAAGGTGATAACGGTAACTGAGAATGCCCCATTAGTCTGCTTGCACTGCCCCTATTCCTCTTATTCTTCGAACTCTGGAAAGCCTTGGGCGATATAGAATCAAACCCATACCAACTCAACAAGGAGTACTACGTGGACAACATCAGCGCCTTTAATAATCATCTTCCAGTCAAGGTCCGCTTTGGAGAAGGCGTTGCTGAGACGTTGCCAGCAGTCGTTGCAGAACTGGGTGCAAGTAAAGTCTTTTTGATGGTTGATAAAGATATTGAGAAGTTCAATCCAGCAGCAGCAAAGCTCATCGATCAGATGAAGGCAGCTTCTGGCATCACTGTTACTGTCTTTGAAAAGCCAGCAGGTGAACCAACTATTCAAATGGTTGATGATTCAATTGCAGCTCTAAAAGCTGCAGGCTCTGATGTTGTTGTTGCACTCGGTGGCGGATCTGTTATCGACACAGCCAAGGCTGCGCGTCTTTGCGCCCAACTCAACTGCACATTCCGTGAATTCCAATCAAAGCCACCTGTCTATCCAGCACCCACACTTCCACTCGTTGCACTGCCAACATCTGCTGGAACTGGCTCTGAAGTATCTGGTGGTTCTGTTATCTCTGATCCAGAGGCTGGTCGCAAAGCAGGTATTGCAAATGGAAACCTTCGTGCACAAGTTGCACTCGTTGATCCAGTTCTTACATATTCAATGCCACCGTCAATGACAGCTAACACTGGTATCGATGCTCTGGCTCAAGCAATCGCAGGAATCATTGCTAAGTGCTCAACTCCTATTGGTGATGCCATTGGTTATGAAGCAGTGCGCATGATGACTCCCGCTCTAGTTGCAGCCTTTAAAGATGGCAATGACAAAGTTGCTCGCGCTGGAATGGCATCGGGCAGCATGATGGCCGGTCTAACAATGAATATCTCTGACTGCACAGCAGAACACTCACTGGGTCAAGCAATCGGTGGCTTAAAGCATGTTCCACACGGTCTAACAATTGGTTTAGTTCTAGTTGAAACACTGACCCGCGAAGCAAAGATTGTTCCTGAAAAAATGGAGCGCGTTGCAGATGCGATGGGCGTGCCACAAGATGGCACTAAGGATGGATCTCGTTGCGTGAACGCTGTGAGAAAGATTCTGGCCGAGCTTGAGTTCCCAGTGCTTTCATCCCTTGGTTTTGTTGAGGGCGACATCGATGAACTAGCTGAAATCGCACTCAAGGACTTCTTTATTACACAGGCTCCAAAGCCTTGGAGCAAGCAAGAGGTTGTCGATGCATTTATGTCAGCGCTAAAGCTTGAAAGCCGTGTTGCATAGATAGTGGAAGAAGTTCTTAACAACCCTTCAGTTATCCGCGTAACTGCCCTGCTCAAAGAGCTGGGATGTTCTGGTGAAGTAACGATTCTCTCCGACTCTGCTCGCACAGCACTCGATGCAGCAAATGCCCTAGGCATTGAAGTAGGCCAAGTGGCATCCTCCATTGTTTTTAAGCTTCCTAGCGGCAATCCACTGCTAGTTGTTACAAGTGGACGCCATCGCGTTGACACAGAACTTGTTGCAAAGAACTTAGGTGTTGAAAAACTTCACCGTGCAGATGCTGACTTTGTTAAAAACGCTTCAGGCTTTTCAATTGGGGGCGTCTCCCCTGTTGGCTGGATGAACAAGCCAGAGATCACTTTGATTGATCAGGCTCTCAATGACTATGGCGTTGTTTGGGCAGCAGCTGGTCATCCGCACTCTGTTTATCCAACATCTTTTGAAGAGTTAGCGCACGTAACAGGTGCCACACCTATGGTTGTCGGCGACTAACTATGAACACATTAGGCATGATTGCCATCGTTGTAGATGAATATGACTCTGCCATTTCACATTATGTAAATGATCTTGGTTTCACTCTCATTGAAGACACAGTTCTGTCGCCTGAAAAGCGTTGGGTGGTTATTGCTCCCAGTTCACAAGGTGC
>JBEATO010000145.1:0-6176 GCA_041161945.1 Actinomycetota bacterium | reverse complement strand
TTACTATTCAAGGTATACACGACACATACGATGAAATCTTTCTACCCTTACATGGAAAGCACCAAGCAGCTAATGCCGCTAGTGCACTAGTTGCAGTCGAAGCTTTCTTTGGAGATCAACCTCTAGATATTGAAGCGGTGCGGGCAGGTTTTGCTGCAGTGACTTCACCCGGGCGCTGTGAGGTTGTGCACCGTGATCCAACGGTGATTCTAGATGCTGCACATAATCCCCATGGTGCTAAAGCATTAGCCCAGACGCTTAAGGGTGAGTTTAACTTTGATGAGATTGTGGCCGTTGTGGGAGTTTTTGGGGATAAAGATGCACTTGGAATCTTGCAAGAGCTAGAGCCAATTGTTGATCATGTCATCGTTACTCAGAGCACTTCTTCACGTGCCATGTCATCATCTGATTTAGAAAAGCTAGCAACCTCTGTTTTTGGCAATGATCGAGTATTTGAAGTCAAAGATTTAGATACCGCCCTTGATCGCGCCGTGGGAGATGCAACTAGACCGTTGAGTGAAGATACCGTTGGAATTATTGTGACCGGCTCGGTTGTTACAGTTGGAGAAGCTAGAACCTATTTAAGAAAGAAGTTTGCAAAATGAAAGTTTTAGGAGCGATTGTTCTTGTTATGGAGAGCTTGAGTTTAGGTTTTGCGATTTTGCTTGCGACCAAAGATCAATCAACGGCTGCCTTAATCTATGGCTCAGTAATTTCCCTCCTTCTCTTTCTCAATGCCGGCATTCTCAAGCGACGTTCAGGTTTATACATCGGCTCCATTTTGCAGATTTTCATGATTAGTTTCGGCTTCTTCGTCCCATCCTTCTTTGTTATTGGGGTGATATTCCTAGGACTATGGGTCGCGGCCATCATTGTGGGCCGCAAGGGAGAAGCTGCGCGTGCGGCTCTTATGGCGCAAGCAGGGGAAAAGGCCTAATAGACTAGGCAGGTGAGCACAGAGAAAACCTTGATCCTGGTTAAGCCAGACGGAGTCCGTCGTGGTTTAGTGGGCGAAGTTATCTCTCGTGTTGAAACAAAGGGATATTCCATCGAAGCGTTACGTTTACTTAACGCTGATCGCGCATTACTTGAACAGCACTATGCAGAACATATTGGTAAGCCATTCTATGAACCACTTGTTGAGTTCATGATGTCAGGGCCAATTGTTGCAATGGTTGCTTCAGGTAATCGTGTTATCGAAGGGTTTCGTTCCTTAGCTGGAGTTACTGATCCAACAGTTGCGGCACCCGGAACAATCCGCGGTGACTTAGCTCGCGATCAAGGCACCAAAGTAGTTCAGAATATTGTGCATGGCTCAGATTCACCTGAATCGGCTGCGCGCGAGATTCAAATTTTCTTCCCTAAATAATCAAGGAGTACAAAAGTATGAGTGCACAAAACAGAATGTCCTTCATCGGTCGTGATATGGCCGTTGACCTAGGAACTGCAAACACGCTTGTTTATGTGCGCGGACGTGGCATTGTTTTGAATGAGCCATCTGTAGTTGCCGTCAACCAAGATAGCGGTGGAATTTTAGCTGTGGGTCTTGAAGCAAAGAAGATGATTGGCCGTACTCCAGGAAACATCGTTGCTATTCGCCCACTTAAAGATGGTGTGATTGCAGACTTTGAGACAACAGAGCGCATGCTGCGCTACTTTATTCAAAAGGTGCACCGTCGCCGCTACTTAGCTAAGCCTCGTATTGTTGTGTGTGTTCCATCAGGTATCACTGGTGTTGAGCAGCGCGCAGTAAAGGATGCGGCATATGCCGCTGGTGCTCGTAAGGTTTACATTATTGAAGAGCCAATGGCAGCAGCTATTGGTGCTGGTCTTCCAATCCATGAGCCAACAGGAAACATGGTTGTAGATATTGGTGGAGGCACTACTGAAGTTGCAGTTATCTCACTCGGCGGAATTGTTTGTTCACTCTCTATTCGCGTAGGCGGAGATGAGCTCGATCAATCGATTATTAACTGGGTTAAGCGTGAATTCTCACTACTTTTGGGAGAGCGCACAGCTGAGGAAATCAAGATGGCCATCGGTTCTGCTTACCCATTAGCTGGTGAAAACGATGCTGAAATTCGTGGTCGCGACTTAGCAACAGGTTTGCCTAAGACAATCGTGGTTTCTGCTGCTGAAATTCGCAAAGCACTTGAAGAGCCTGTTAATGCAATTGTTAACGCAGTTAAGAGCACACTTGATAAGACACCTCCTGAGCTTGCATCAGATTTGATGGATCGCGGAATTGTTCTTACAGGTGGCGGTGCATTGCTCAAGGGTCTTGATGAGCGTCTTCGTAAAGAAACTGGAATGCCAATCCACATCGCTGAGCGTCCATTGGATGCAGTTGTTGAAGGTTCCGGAAAATGTATCGAAGAGTTTGAGGCTTTAGAGAAGGTCTTAATCTCCGAACCTCGTCGATAGGTTTATTAGAAGATGCGTTACGGCGGAGAGGGTCGTACCCGTCTTCTCTTAATCATTTTAATTGTTACTGCGCTATTTCTGATTACTTTAGATTTACGTGGAGTTGCAGTTCTAGATGGTGCGCGTCAGGGTACACAGACAGTCCTTTCACCATTCCAAAAGGCTGGAAATTTTATTTTTACGCCAGTCAAGAACTTTGTGAGCGATGTGACTCACTTAGGCCGCACGCGCAAACAAATCGAAAAACTACGGGCCGATAATGCGAAGTTAAAGGCAGATTTGCTCAACCGCAGGAACGCTGATGCGCAGTTAAAACAACTCGAATCAATTTTAGATTTAGCCGGTACTGCAGGTTATAAAGTGGTGAACACTCGCGTTATTAGCCAAGGATCTAGCCAATCATTTTCTCAAACAGTAACTATTGATAGTGGTTCAAATGCTGGTATTAAGAAGAATATGACTGTGCTTTCACAGTTTGGAATTGCTGGAGTTGTGAAAGATGTTTATCCAACTTCTGCGCTGGTAATGCTGGCATCTGATCCAGCCTTTAAAATGGGCGTTCGTATTGCAGGAAGCCAACAAATAGGCATTTTATCTGGCCGTGGTTCACGCTCAGGTTCACTGCAATTACTTGATAACTTAACGACAGTTAAAGTCGGCGATGTATTACTCGCCCGCGGAAGTGTGGCAAATCGTCCCTTTGTTCCTGGAGTTCCAGTTGGTTATGTAACGGCCGTTGATAACTCTGCCGGAGAAATCGCACAAAGTGGCACAGTTCGCTACTACACAAATTTTGGTGGACTTGGTGTTCTAGCAGTTGTTGTCTCTGCTTCAACTTCTAATCCAGGTGATGCACTTGTTCCACCTAAGCCAGTCCCAACTCCTATTCCAACGGTCACGGTTTATGTAACACCATCACCGTCTCCAACAAAGTAGTAGCTGATGCCGACCCGCCAGATTTCACTTTCTGTTCCGATATTCCTATTTATCTTTCTATTTCAAGAGGCAGTAGTCAATCAATTCAAACTGCCAGGTGGGGGATTCTCACTCTTTGTGATCTTCGCACTTGTCTGGGCAGTTATCAGCACGCCAGAGATTGCAGCGTTAACAGGTTTTGGCGCAGGAATATTGATGGACATGTCACAGAGCGCTGGTGGTCCGGTGGGCCAATGGACACTAATCATGATCATCATTTGTTATGGCGTTTCATACCTGAGCTACGGTGATGGCAATATCAACGGAAATCCAGTTGGCGTTGTCTTTTTTGTGGTGATTGCTAATCTGACAACTGGACTTCTTTTCCTTGCAAGCAGTGCATTGTTAGGTGTTACAACAGGGGGTTTTGGACAGATCCTTCTTACTCTGCTCGGTAACTCATTATGGACATTGGTTCTTACACCAATCGTGCTGCCAGTATTTTCCTTTTTGCACAATTTTGTCTTTGAAACGCGTTCGGTGTTATGAACCAGCGCTCACGTTTGAGTTTGCTTGTTGTGCAGATTCTGATTGTTTCTTTACTTTTAGCACTTCTAGGACGCCTGTTCTATTTGCAAATTGCAGCTGGACCCAAATACCGTGATGCAGCCCTAAGTATTCAAAGCCGTGACGTTGTGGCACCTGCTAATCGTGGCCTCATCGTTGACTCTTCTGGCGTCCCGCTAGCTCTTAATAAAGTGGGTCTAGCAATCACTATTGATCGCATTGAAATCGATAAGCAGCCAGATAAAGGTGTGGCAGTAATGCAGCGCCTAGCAAAGCTTCTCAAACTCAATTACAACGATGTCTTTACAAATACTCGCTTGTGCGGAGAACTTCCTGTTGGACAGCGCGCTGGATGCTGGACAGGTTCTAGATATCAACCTATTCCAATTACAAAAGAGGCAGATCCAGATATTGCCCTGCAAATCGTGGAACGCCCAGATCAATTCCCAGGAGTTGATGCACAGCCAATTTCAATCCGTAGTTATCCAGGTCTAGTTGATGTCAATGCCGCGCATGTTTTGGGATATGTCGGTCCTTTAACCGAAGATGATTTAGCAAATTCAAGTAAGCAGTACTTTAGAAGTGAATCAATTGGAAAAGCTGGTCTTGAGATTCAATACGATTCTTACCTGCGCGGCGTTCCAGGAATTAGAACTCTTATCGTAGATAGAAAAGAAGTCATTACGCGCGAGAGCCAAAATACAAAGCCAGTTGCTGGTGATCACTTAGTAACAAGTTTAGATATCAGATTACAGGCTGCCGCTGAACAGGCTCTAGAGGATGCTGTTAAGCGTGGACGAGCAAATGGTTACACCTCAGATTCTGGCGCTGCAGTAGTAATGGATATTAGAACGGGCCGAATTCTGGCACTTGCTTCATATCCCACATATGACCCCAATGCTTTTGAAAAAGGTCTAACGGTTCAACAAGCATCAGATCTATTTAGTGAGAAAAAATCTGTCCCGGCCCTTAACCGCGCACTTCAAGGTTTGTTTGCACCCGCTTCAACATTTAAGACTGTCTCAGTTGTTGCCGCTGCAGCTGCTGGATATGACCTTCAAGCCTCTTATAACTGTCCCTCTGAAGTGCAGGTAGGTACGCGAGCATTTCAAAACTACGACAGTAAAAATCAGGGGCGAATGAATATGAAGAAGGCTGTTGCCGTCTCTTGCGACACCATTTGGTACAAAATAGCCTTTGATGAATGGCTGCGCGATGGTGGATTGAGACCAAAGTCGAGCCCTAACGACTACTTCTTCAAGGCTGCAGAGGCTTTCCAGATCACTGAAAAGGTTGGCATTGACCTCCCATCTGAATCAAAATCTCGCTTAGCCGATCGTGACTATAAGAAGAGTTGGTTTGAACAGAACAAAGATTTCTATTGCAACTACAAAACCCGTGCTACCAAAGCCCAGCAGACACCCTTTCTGATTCAGCTAGCTGCTGAAAACTGTGTCGATGGTGACAAGGTCCGCGCCGGTGATGCCGTGAACTTCTCTATTGGACAAGGTGACACCGTAGTAACACCGCTGAAGTTGACTCAGATGTATGCAGCAATTGGCAATGGTGGAACTATTTGGCAAGCAAGTATTGCCAAGGCAATTGTGAAGACCGATGGAACAGTCATCAAAACCATTGCGCCAAACAAGCTAGGAACTCTTACAACTGCGCCTTCAACTGTGAAATTCTTGCAAAGTGCATTGCGTGAAGTAGTTGTCAGTGGAACTGGTGCTGGTGTATTTGCAGGTTTTCCTATTGAAATCAGTGGAAAAACTGGAACTGGCCAAGTATTTGGTAGAAACCCCAATGGAACACTTAAAGATGACACATCCTGGTTTGCATCATATGCACCAACTAAGAATCCTCGATTTGCAGTTGTCATGATGGTTGGACAAGGTGGATTTGGTGCATCAACTTCTGGTGTGGGTGTCAAAGCCATCTATGAAGCCATATTTGGAGTTAAAGGTAATAAAGTTGTTCCAGGAGCAGCCATTTATCCAAATGGAAAGCCTCCAACAAATCTGCCAAAGATTTCGCCAGCTACAAAGCCTAAGGAGATGCCATGAGCCAAATAGCTGCGCGTCAACGCCTGTATCGCCGTCAGCGAAGCTCAATATTTCATGGCTTTGATCCTGTTTTAACTGCTGCCGTTGCAGCGCTTTTATTCATCGGCACTTTGCTGGTCTATGCAGCAACACGTGACTGGTATGCGCGCAATGGTTTAGATCCACAGTATTACTTAAAGCGCCACGTTATTAACATCGCTATTG